>CAXMLU010000212.1:0-8926 GCA_964194255.1 uncultured bacterium | reverse complement strand
CTCGGTCTCAACCGGGCGGGATCGGCTCGTCGCCAATGCCATCCAGGTCATCTACCCCCCCGACGCGGGGGCGTCGCTCTCCCCCGACGGACGGACGTTCGTGCTGGTGGCGGGGTTCGATCGCCAGACACCGGGGAGCCGGCTCCTCGCCGTCGATGTGGCCTCAGGCACGCCAATGACCGTACTCGGCACCGTCTTCGGAGCCTTTGACCCCGGCAATCTCGGACGGGTGATGGCATGGTCGGCCGACAGCCGTGAGCTGTTCTTCACCTACCCCGCCGTGCACAGTGTCGATCTTTGGCGGGTGGGCGAGCCGGCCGCCAATCACCTGCGCTACCGCCCGCCGGGAGTCGGCGGGCTGGCGGTGTTGCCTTGACGGTTACCCCGGCGGCCAGCGGCGATCTCGAGGTCCTGCCGCTCGTGGGCGAGGTCCGGGTCGCGGCGACTGAAGCTCCCCGGCCGGTTCGGCGGAGATGGCTCTGGGCGGTCGGAGCCGCCGTGGTCCGGCTCGGCGCCCTGATCTTCCCCGTGCGCAGCGCGCTGGCCCACACAGAACTCGACCGGATCCAAGGTGTTTGGGCCTCGGTCCTGGCTATGGACGGCAGCCGCACGGATGCCGTGAATCGTCTGGCCGGTATGGCCGTGGCCGCGGATACAACGACGGTCCGCCAGGCCGAGATCGCCCTCGATCTGGAGGAGTGGCAGGGCTTACAACGGCTGGCCCGAGGGCTCCCGGCCGACCGCGCGCTTGACGGCGGGATCAGCAACCTCCGGCGCGCCATCGCCCTGGCCGTCCGCCTCGATATCGCCGATCTACGGACGGCCGCCGACGCGCGCACCCGCGCCGACGCCAGCCCGAACCCCGATGGGTCGGCCAGCACCATCGCCGCGTTCCAGCAGGTCGACAGCCTGCTGCGCGCCCAGCGCCGCCGGTTTGGCGAGGACACGGCCAGCGTGCCGGTATCCCGCGCCGCACTCCATTCAGCGGACGGTGCCCTGGTGACACTCAGCCATTACGTGCCGGTTCCGGTCGGCGTCAAGCTGCTGGTCAACACCGATTTCGGAGTCCGGATCCTCGACATCGATCGCGGCACCGACACCCGCGCCGCCGTGGGGGCCGGTAGCCAGGTCCTGCCGATCGGTTCTTTTGTCGTCGTCGCCGATGGAGGTCGGGTGTACCGCCTGCCCCTGAATCTGGGGGGGCCGCGACGTGACCTCGGTACCGGCACAGTGGTCTATCCCGGCGGACCGCCCGACGCAGTATGGATCTATGACAACGGCACCTTCCGGGAGATCACCACCGCCGGCGACATCCTGGTGGAAGCCTTCCCGCCCCGTGCCATGGTCCGCGGCTTCGTCGGCGCCGGCCTGGTCGTAGGAGACAACAGCAGCGGTCTCGAGGTGATCGGCACCCCACCGACTCCAATCGGTGCCCGACCGACTCCAAATCCCGTTGTCCGCGATATCAGCTCGGTGGCTAGCGCGACCGTCACGGCCGCGTCTGGCGACCTGGTGGTGTGGACTCTCAGCGCGCACCCGGCCTTTGTCCACGTCTCCTCCGTGGGCAGGCCCGGGTCCGACAAATCGCTCGAGGTGCCGAGCGGATACCAGGCGACCGGGTTCGGTGCGATCTCCCCCGACAGCCGCCGAGTTGCCCTCTACCTGCTGAATCAAGCCACGGCTGCCTTCCAGGTGGCCGTGATCGATCTCGCCACGGATCGCGTGGATCTGATTCCCGGCTCCGACACCGTGCAGGTCCAGCCCGACGTGGTGTGGACACCGGACAGCCAGCGGATCTTCTTCGTCACGAACCAGGCCGGCGCCACCATTGCGACGTGGCACAGCGGAGACCCGTCAGCCCTGACGCTGCGGTGGCGAGGCGCTACCGCCCAGGCACTCGCCGTCGTCTCTTAGCTCGATCCGGAGCGCGACGCGTACATCTGTTCGAGTTCCTCCGGGCTCATCAGGACGACTCGGGCCTTGGAACCCTCGGACGGGCCGACCACGCCGCGCTGCTCGAGCAGGTCCATGATCCGCCCGGCCCGGGCGAAGCCGACGCGCAGTTTGCGCTGCAACATGGATGTCGACCCCAACTGGGAGCGCACGATGAGATCCATGGCCTCGGCCAGCATGTCGTCGTCATCATCACTCGACCCGATCCCCGGCCCCGACAGACCGGCACCGTGATCGTCCCCCTCCACCCCTTGCACGTAGTCGGGCCCGGCCTGGCGTCGCCAGTGGGCAACGGCCTTGCGGACTTCGTCCTCCCCTACCCACGGACCCTGGATCCGCCGGGCCACGTTTGACGACGCGGTCAGGAGCAGCATGTCCCCTTTCCCCACCAGGCGCTCCGCTCCCGGTTGATCGAGGATAACCCGGCTGTCGGCCAGGGAGGAGACGGCGAACGCCAGCCGGGACGGGATGTTGGCCTTGATCACTCCGGTGATGACATCGACTGACGGCCGCTGCGTAGCGATGACCAGGTGGATCCCGACCGCTCGCGCCATCTGGGCAATCCGGCAGATCGATTCCTCGACGTCGCGCGCCGCGACCATCATCAGGTCGTTCAACTCGTCCACGACCACCAGGATGAACGGCAGGCGGACGTAGTTCTTCGGCTCCTCGCCCGGCCCGGTGACAGCCTCGTCCGCCAGATCGCCGCGATCAAACGCGGTGTTGTACCCGGTGATGTCCCGGCAGCCAACCTCGGCCAGCAGGTCGTAGCGACGCTCCATCTCGTGCACGGCCCACGCCAGCGCGTTGGCCGCCTTCTTGGGGTTGACGACCACCTGAGTGAGCAGATGGGGCAGGCCGTTGTAGTGGCCGAGCTCCACCCGCTTGGGGTCGACCAGGATCAGCCGCACTTGTTCAGGCGTGGACCGCATCAGCACCGAGGTGAGCATGGAGTTGATGCACGACGACTTGCCGGCCCCGGTCGAGCCGGCGATGAGCAGGTGGGGCATGTCGGCCAGGCTGACCATCACGGCGCGGCCGGCGATATCCCGCCCGATCGCCACTTCGAGGGGATGAGTGGCCCGCCGGGCGTCCTCGGAGCCGAGCAGATCGCCAAGCGCCACGAGTTGCCGTTCGCGGTTGGGAACCTCGACACCGATGGCCGACCGGCCCGGGATGGGGGCCAGGATGCGGACGTCGCTGGCGGCCATGGCGTAGGCGATGTCCTTGTTCAGGCTGGTCACCCTGGCCACCTTGACGCCCGGTCCGAGTTCGAGCTCGTATCGGGTCACCGTGGGACCGACCGTCATCCCGACCAGGCGGGTCTCGACGCCATGTGCGGCCAGTGAGTGCTCGAGGGTCTGGCCGGCCGCCTCCACCATGCGGCGGTCGACCTCAGCGGCCTTCGTCCGTTTCAGCAGGGCCAGCGGCGGGAGGCGCCAGGTTCCAGAAGCGGCGGCGGGGCCGAGTTCGATGGAGAGTTGCTGGGGATCCGGAACCGGCGCGTCGCCCTCGTCGGAGGTGGGGATCGCGCCGGCGCCCTTCAGCATCCGCGCCGGGGCGCGAACGACCGTCGCCGGACGCTCAGTCGGTCCGTCGCAGTCGTCCTGATTGAAAACCGAGATCGGCGGAGGTGGGCTGGCGACTGCCGTCGGGTGCCGATCGGCGGCCGCGTCCCGCCCCTCCCGGCCGCCCAACGAGATGAGCCACCGCCACGCCGACCTCAGCAGATCGACCTCGGCTCGCCCCGCCCGGACCACAATGCCGGCCGCGGATCGCACCGGGGTCCGAGTGATCACCAGCCCGGCGACAAAGAACAACGTGAGCAGGACCAACGACGCCCCCCACACCGACAGGGCGGTACGCATCGGTCCGGCGATGACGCCGCCGAGCAGCCCGCCACCGTCGCGCAGTTGGGACAGCGGTCCGGTTGAACCACCGGGACCTCTCAGCAGGTGGAGCAAACCGCAGGCGGCGACGGTCATGAAGGCGAACCCGACCGCCACGCGTGCCGGATCGCGCCGCCCGGCCTCGGACGGGCGCTCGCTGCGACCGCGGACCAGCGACACTCCAACCCCCGCCAGCGTCAGGGGGAAGAGCATGCGGCCGAGGCCGAACCCGTCTCCGGTCAATTTGGCGACGGCCCGTCCGACCGGACCGGTCAGGTCGAACCAGACCCCTAACGCGGCCAGGCCCCCGAGCAGCAGGAAGCCGATCCCCCACACATCATCGGACTGACGGCCCAGGATCTCAGCCAGACCGGTCCGCATCCGGGCGGCCAGCGGGGGCCCGGCGTGGGCAACCCTCGCCGGGCGAGAGGGGCGGCGGCGGGCCGGTGCGCGCCGAGCGGCCGGCCGTCGCTTGGCCGGACGGCGCCGTTTGGTCAAAGAAGTCACAATGCCAACAACGCTAACACTGGCCCCACCAGCCCCACGATCATCGCGGCCCGGCCCGCAGCGCCGCCGCACATCCAGGTGCAAGCCCCGAGCCGCAGCTAACCCAGCTGGCGCCCCTAGGTCTGCGGCTCGGTGAGCTTCTCGACGTCGGCCGGTTCGCTCACCGACTGCCGGCCGGCGTTTGGCAGACCCCGCTTGACCATGCCGGTGAGCGCCGCGCCCGGACCGACCTCGATGAACGTGTCCACGCCAAGGCCGGCCAGGGCCATCAACGACGCCCGCCAGCGCACCGGGCTACACAGCTGGGCGACCAGCCGGCCAGGCCACCCGGCGCCATCGCGATGGGGACTGGCGTCGACGTTGGCCACGATCGGAACGGCCGTGTCCGCGAACGAGCACGCCGCCAGCGCCATCGTCAGAGCCGCTTGGGCGCTGGCCATCAGCGGACTGTGGAATGCGCCCCCCACCGGGAGGGCCATCACCTTTCCTCCGGCCGCTATCGCCGCGTCGCCCGCGCCGGCCACCCCTTCAACCGTGCCCGAGATCACGACCTGACCGGGGGCGTTGTCGTTGGCCACCCATGCTCCGGACACCGAGGAAACCACCGCGTGGACCTGCTCCGAAGACAGGGCCAGCACGGCCGCCATGGTGCCGGGCGCCGCCTCGGCGGCCGCCTGCATCGCCTCCCCCCGTTCGACGACGAGCCGGGCGGCCACCTTCTCCGTCAGCGCCCCCGCCGCCACCAGGGCGGTGTACTCGCCCAGGCTGTGGCCGGCCACGGCGAGCACATCGCCGGCTCGATCCGACGACCTGATCGCGTCGAGGACGACGAGGGACAGCGAGAACGTCGCCAGCTGCGCATTGCGGGTGGCTTGCAGCGTCTCGCTGTCGGCGTCGAGGAGGAGGGCGGCCACGTCGCGGTCGACGATGGCCGAGAGCCGCTCCACCACCCGCCAGGAGGGCGTGTCCTGCCATGCTCGGCCCATGCCCGGGCGCTGGGCTCCCTGGCCCGGGAACAACAACGCTTGCACGACGGCCAGCCTACGCTGCCCGGCCATGAGCGATGAAGGTCGGGTGGTCCTGGTGACCGGCGGTACGAGAGGCATCGGTTTGGCGTGCGCCCAGGGGTTCGCGGCCCAGGGCGACCGCGTGGCCGTGACCCACCGCAGCCAACCGGTGGCCGGGTTCTGTTCCGTGCCCTGCGACGTGACCGAACCGGCCCAGGTGGACTCGGCGTTCGGCGCGGTGGAAGACCAGCTGGGACCGGTGGAGGTGCTGGTGGCCAACGCCGGCACGACGAGGGACGGCCTGCTCCTGCGGATGAGCGAGGAGGCCTTTGGCTCCGTCATCGACACCAACCTGACCGGCGTCTACCGGGTGGTGAAGCGGGCCGCCGGCCCGATGCTGCGCGCCCGGCGGGGCCGGATCATCCTGATCTCGTCGGTGGTGGCGATGCTCGGCTCCGCAGGGCAGGCCAACTACGCGGCGGCTAAGGCCGGCCTCATCGGCTTCGGCCGCAGCCTGGCTCGTGAGTTGGGCAGCCGGTCGATCACCGTCAACGTGGTCGCCCCCGGGTTCATCGAGACGGATATGACCGCCGGTCTGGGCGAGGACCGCAAAGCATCATTGCAGGAGCAGATCCCGCTCGGTCGCTTCGCTACGCCCGAGGAGGTGGCCGGGGTGGTGACCTTCCTCGCTTCGCCCGCGGCCGCCTACATCACCGGCGCCGTGATCGCAGTCGATGGCGGACTCGGGATGGGGCTGTGAGCATGCGACCGGACGAGATCCTGCCCCACCGCCCGCCGTTCCTCTTCGTCGATGAGGTGACCGAGGTGGTCCCCGGGGTGTCGGCCAAGGGAACATGGCACCTGACTGGCGACGAAGCGTTCTTCGCCGGGCATTTCCCCGGCCGCCCCACCCTGCCCGGCGTGTTGATGGTCGAGGCCATCGCCCAGCTCGGTGGCATTGCCGTCTTGGCCGACAGCCGCTACGCCGGCAAGCTGCCCCTGTTCGGCGGGATCGACCAGGCCCGCTTCCGCCGCCAGGTCCTTCCCGGTGACACCCTGGATCTGGAAGTGACCATGACGCAGCTAGGTGCACGGGCGGGGAAAGGGTCTGGCTCCGCCCGCGTGGGTGAACAGCTCGCCTGCCAGGCCAACCTGCTTTTCGTCATCGCCTGAGGTCTCGCTGGCCGTCAGACCTCGATGACCACGGGAACGATCATCGGTCGCCGTTTGGTGCGCTCGTTGACGAAGCGGCCGAGTGCCGATCGGGCGTGGCGGCGCAGCGTCTCATAGTCGGTGGCGCCCTCGACGGTGGCCTCCGACAGGCCGGCGCGCACCGCCTGGCGGGCTTCGTCAAGGAGCGCCTCCGCCTCGGGGGCGTGCACCCAACCGCGCGTGATGATCTCGGGGCCGGTCAACACCTCGCCGGTCTTGGCGTCCACCGTCACCACGACGATGACAAAGCCTTCCTCGGCCAGCACCCGCCGATCGCGAAGTACCCCTCGACCGACGTCGCCGACGATACCGTCGACGTAGAGGTATCCGGCCGGGACCTCGCCGCTGAACTCACAGCCGCTCTCGGATAGCGAGACCACGTCGCCGTCCTCGGCGAGCATGATGTTGGCCCCCGCCACCCCCATCTCGGCGGCCAGGCGGGCGTGGTGGGTGAGGTGCCGGAACTCACCGTGAACAGGAATAAAGAAGTCCGGTTGGCAGATCGAAAGCACCGTCTTCAATTCGCCTTGCATGGCGTGACCGCTGACATGGACATCGGCCAGCCCGCTGTGAATGACGTCGGCCCCCAACCGGCACAGCCCGTCGATGACCTTGCCCACGCTGGTTTCGTTGCCCGGGATGGCATGGGAACTCAGAATCACCACGTCGTTTTCGGTGACCTTGAGCCATTTGTTTTCGCCGGCAGCCATCAAGGCCAACGCCGAGAGCGGCTCCCCCTGCGAGCCAGTGGAGATGATGCAGACCCGGTTGGGGTCGAGCGCCGCCACCTTCTCGATGTCGACCAGGGCGTGATCAGGAATGGAGATCAACCCCATCTGGCGGGCCAGCTGCACGTTCTTGGCCATCGACCGGCCGAGGGTAGCCACCGTGCGGCCCTGCGCGATGGCGGCGTCGGCGATCTGCTGGATGCGATGCAAATGGCTGGCGAAGCAGGTGACGATGATGCGCTTCGACGGGTTGGCGGCGAAGAGCCGCTCGAGGACTCGGCCCACCGAGCGTTCGCTGGCGGTGTGGCCGGGCTCCTCGGCGTTGGTCGAGTCAGACAACAGCAGACGGATTCCGGACCCCGAGGCGATGGCCCCGATGCGCGCCAGGTCCGTGGTCCGGCCGTCTACCGGTGTGAGATCGAGCTTGAAGTCACCGGTGTGCAGGATGACGCCCTGCGGCGTGTGGAAGGCGGTGGCGAACCCGTGGGGTACCGAATGGGTCACCGGGATGAACTCGACGTCGAAGGGTCCGATCTGGCGCCGCTCGCCGTCGCGGACGGGTGTGAAATCGACGCGATCCAGCAGGCCGGCTTCCTCGACGCGGTTGCGAGCCATGCCGAGGGTCAATGCCGATCCGAACACGGGGAAGGAAAGCTGTCGCAGCAGGAACGACAGTCCTCCGCAATGATCCTCATGGCCGTGGGTGAGGATGCAGCCCTCCAACCGATCGGCGTTCTCCAGGATGTAGGTGAAGTCGGGTAGGACCAGGTCGATCCCGGGCATGTCCAGATCGGGGAACATGAGGCCGCAGTCGAGGAGCATGATGCGCCCCTCGACCTCGATGCAGGCGCAGTTGCGCCCGATCTCGCCCAGCCCGCCGAGGAAGACGACGCGTACTGGTTCAGACAACGGAGTGTCCGAGCCTTCGGAGTACCTCGCGGGCCCGGTCCTCAAGGCCCTCGGGCGCCGGTCCGAGAGGCAGCCGGCACTGGCCCGCCGGCAACCCCATGACCCGAAGCATGGCCTTCAGAGGAATGGGGTTGGGGGCCAGGTCTCCCGTCTCGAACGCGAACGATTCCAGCAGGCGGGCGTTCACCGTCCGCGCCTCGGTGACATCGCCCTTCTCGAATGCGGCCAGCATCTGGGCATGCTCTTCGCCGGTCCAGTGGCTGGCTACGCCGACCAGGCCGACGGCGCCCACGGCGAGGAGAGGCAGGGTCAGGCTGCTATCTCCGCTGTAGAGCTCGAATCCCGATGGCGCTTCCGCGATCACCCAGGCCGATCCGGCCGGGTCCCCGGCCGCGTCCTTCACGGCCACGATGTTCACCACGTCGCGAGCCAGGCGGACGAGCATCTCGCCCGCCACTTTCCTCCCGGTGCGAATGGGGATGTCGTAGATCATCACCGGGAGCTTCGTTGCCGCGGCAATCGCCCGGAAGTGGGCCTCGATTCCGGCTTGTGAGGGACGGCTGTAATACGGCGTTACAGCCAGAACCCCCTCGACGCCCGCTTCCGCGGCGGCGCGGGTCATCGCCACCGAGTGAGCGGTGTCGTTGCTGCCCGCACCGGCGATCACCGGCACGGTGACCGCCTCGCTCACCGCCCGCCACAGGCTGATTTTCTCCTCGTC
>CAXMLU010000211.1:0-3138 GCA_964194255.1 uncultured bacterium | reverse complement strand
AGATGTGTATAAGAGACAGATATAAGACTGTCGAAATATAGTCCGGACCGGGATGGACGTCTTCCTCGCCTTGGCGGATCCGAATCGACGGGCCATGCTCGACGAACTGGTGGACGGAGAGCAGGCGGCCGGTGCACTGGCCAAGGCGTGCCCACACCTGTCGCAACCCGCCGTCTCACAGCACCTCAAGGTGCTGCGCGAGGTGGGCCTCGTCGAGGTGCGCGTCGATGGTCAGCGCCGCATGTACCGACGGCAGCCAGCCGCGCTCGACGACGTCGATCTCTGGCTGCTTCGTCATCGAAACCAATGGGCGGGCCGGCTCGACGCACTCGAACACCATCTCGTCACCGACACCGCCGAAGGGATTGGCCCATGACACTGGACTCGTTTGGCACCATCGATCCCATGGATGACACACATGCGTGTGTTCGCTTCGAACGGCATATTCCCGCCGACATCCACGCGGTCTTCGCGGCCCTCACCGACCCGGCGCATCTTGAGGGATGGTTGTGCCGATCGGAGGTCGACGGTCGCCCCGGTGGACGGATTACGCATTGGTTCGGCGATGATCCGGCCGAGATCTGCACTGGCCGAGTGACCGCTTGGGACCCTCCAAACCTCTTGGAGTACGAGTGGCGCTTCCCCGGCGAGCCCGACAGTCTCGTTCGTTGGGAGCTGAGCTCCGAAGGCGCACGAACGCGCTTGCGCTTGGAGCATCGGCTTCTCGGTGAGAAGCATGCCGCAGGCTACGGAGCTGGATGGCATGCCCATCTTGATCAACTCAATGCCGTTGTGACCGGAGTTCAAATACCGGCCTGGGACGACATCTTCGCCAAGGTCAGGACGAGCTATATCGTTTCGCAATAGGTTGACCGGGTCGCGCCTGCCGGGTACAAGGGGTGTTGTCAGGTTCGGCGACGAGGAGGCGACCAGGTGGGTTCGGGCGGGCGGGCAATGATCGTCTCGGTAGTGGCCGCCCTCGCGTTGGTCGGCACGGGCGCCGGTGTCGCGAGCGCGCAGCAAACGATTGGGCCGCGCCAGCATCTCATCGGTTTCGTCAACGGGAGCAATCGCCAGCCCGTCGTCTACACGGTCTGTCCGGGACCGATCGGGCCCGGCCGCACGGGACCGGTTCAGGGCGGTCAGACCATGTCGGTCGCCCAAGCGGCTCACGGACGGGGGTACACGGGCCCGTTCAACCAGATCTACTCATGGTTCGTTCCGGCGCCGGGTTCCGGCGCACCGACGATGCTGAAGTTCACGACCTACGGTGCCGCTCAGCCCATCCCAACCTCGGTGCATGTCCCATGCAGTGGGAAAGGGCAAGTCCAGTTCAGCTCCTGCCCGTACCTGGCGCCGTGCGCGGCGGGCTGGGTTCCCTACGTCGTAACGGTGCGATTCATCGACATCGCGGTCTACGGGCAAAGTTCGGGCTACGACTTCAGGTATTGGGCGATGGCCAGGCCAACACCCACCGCCACGACAATCATCAACAGTATGAGGAAAGCGGCGAACAGTCTGAGGCCCCACCGCCTCTCGGTGACGTCGGGGCGCGCGACCGAAGGGGAGGCGGTCGAGGGGTGCGGTGGGGCAGCTGGAGTTGCTGCCAACGGGGCGGTCTCAGACTCGGTCGCCGGCGATTCGCCCGGACTGCGGGTGAGAACCTCTCCTTCAGTCGGCGCGGCAGAGGCGTCCGCCTCAGCCAGCTCGGCGGCGGGTTCAGCGGCTTGAGGGGGCTTCGGAGCCCGCCGGCCCGTGCTTCTCCCCTCGCGTCGCACCCGGCCAGCTACCTCCATGATCTCGGACGAGCTCAGCGCCAGGATCGCCGGACCTGGCAGGGTCGCGCTGTCCGCGTCCGATCGCAGATCCACGACGAGGGGGGCCACTTCGGAGGCGCTGGCCAGCACTGGGACCCCACACGATGAGCAATATCGGGCCGCGGCCGCGAGCTCTGCGCCACATTCCTCACACTTCATCGACTCATGCACGCCGCGCCCCAGCGAACCATCGTCGACCGGTGGTAGCTGATCTCCGCAGACCTCACAACACACTCGCATTCACTTATCCCGCGGCTCAAGGTACAACCGTCCCGGCCGACTGTCTCCTCGCCGCCTGGTCACACGAAACTCCACCCGCCGAGGAGTCTCAGACCGAACGGAACGCAGTGACGAGAGGGAGGACAGGTCCGGCCGGTCCACCAGGCCCTCATGGGTCGTGCCCGGAAGGATGGCGAGCTGGCCGGTCGGACCGAGGAGGCGAAACATCTCGACGGCATGCTCCGGCCGGACAATGTCGGCGTCCCCGTTGATCATGAGCGTCGGGACGGCGATGGACTGGATGGTCGCCGCCGGCCAGCCGGCGAAGTCGCGATCGAGTTGCAGAGTCTTGGCGACGAGGTCGGCCACGCGTCATGGTCGGGGGCCGTCGTCATGTACGCCTGGTGCCACGGGGTGCCAGCCAGATCGGTGGGCGTGAGCGGGTCGATGCCGTCGAGCACGCCCGGGACGAAGCCGTCCGGCTGGTAGCAGACCGATGCGAGGACGAGCTGCGCACCATCTCTGGGCGCCGCAGCGCCGTCTCGATGGCGACCGCCGATCCCATGCTAGAACGGGCCCGCCTGCTCGATGCCAAGCGCTCGTAGCGCCTCGCCCTGGACCTCGGCGATCTTCCCGAGAGCTAGGTGGTCCGGGTGAGCAATAGCGTTGGTCTGCTTTGGCGCTCAGGAGGCGCCTAACCCGAACCTGAGTGAAAGGCGGCCGTCGCCCCCCGGCATGGGCGCCGTTTACCCGGCCTTGTCGCCAGATGCGGAGAGGGCGTACCAGACGTTGCCGAGGCCCTGACCATTGGCGTCGCCAGCGGCCTTGTCCCCGACGAACGTGTAGAGCAGGTGGCCGTTATAGGACACCTGAGTCGTGCCAGCCACCTTGCTCTGGTCGAGTCCACTACCGACGGTCGGCGCGCCCGACGCCGTCACCGGAGGCCAGTTCGCTTGGATAGCGGCCGGCACCTTACTCGTCGTGCTGGTGCCGTCGGGGACAAACATGTAGACCGTCTTCCCCGAACTGTCGACAATAATTGGCTTGCCGATCTTGGCGTTGTCCGCCAGTCCGAGTGTGCCGGCGGCCGCCGGCACACTCG
>CAXMLU010000210.1:0-4204 GCA_964194255.1 uncultured bacterium | reverse complement strand
CCGGTCCGAGGACCGAGATGGCCTCCACTGTCTCGTACGCCTCTTCCAGAAGGTGGCGGGACAGAGACCGGTGCGTCTGTTCCCGGTCCCACGGGCAGCGGTCGCGCAGCATCTGGATCAGCGCGGCGAAGCGCAGCAGCTCGGCGCCGACGGGTGCGGCCAGCTTCGGTATCCACAGCGCGGTGAGATGGTCCGGGACCACCACCGACGGGCGGTCCATATCGGCCCAGGCCACTTGGATAACCGATTCGTCCGTCAGGCCGAGCCTCTGGAGCACCGTTACCGGGAGGGCGCCGTCGAAGGACGACAGGCTGAGCTTGATCTCGGAGAGCACGAGCGACGAATCGCATTGAGCGACCAGCAGTGGTCCGGTGCTGCCCGCTGCCTCGACCCCGAACCGGTGGCCGTCGATGACTCGTACGCCCGAAGCGATGGGATCGACGCCGAGCCGGTTCCATGCCAGATCCAGGAACGACACGCCCGGCAGAATCTCGATCTCCACCCCCGCCTCGCGCAGCAGCTCGACGGTGCGCTCGGCCACCGCCGGCGATCCAGGAACGGCGTACAGAACCGGTCCGCCGCCGGCGCCGGCCAGCGCGGCCGCGCCCGCGGCCCGCACCAGCTCGTCGACGATCGTCACGTAGACCTCGTCCATCGATGCCGCCGCCTCGTACATCGCATCAAAGCTGGTGGCCCCCGGGCCGACGGCGGCCGCCGAGGGATGTCGGCGGGTCCGTACGTAGCGCCGCTCGGGCGGTATGGCGGCGATGGCGGCTAGAGCGGCCGCCGTGAGCAGTTCGGGGCCAGCGGGGCCGAGCCCGATGACGACGATGCGACCGCTACTCGTCGGGTTCAGGGGCTGCTCCCGGGGACGGTCGTGCCCGGTGTCAATCCGGCCGCGGGTGCCGTGGTCGGATTCGGCGCGGTGGTCACCGTCGGCGGGCCGGGCGGCTGCACACCGATGAAACCGGTCGTCGGGTCAGGCGTGCCGTGGTAGCTGCCGTAGCGGGGGTTGACGGTCACCTTGGCCTTGGCCGCCAGGTTCCGGATGAGGGTGTTGAGGGCCTGCTCGGCCGGCAGGAGCAGTGTCTGGCGGATCGGCGCGGTCGCCGCCGCCAGAGTCGGAAGCCGGCGGTCATTCACCTTGATGATCAGAAACCCGGAATTGCCCTGGATCGGCGCACTGACCTTGCCGACGGCCACGGTGGCCAGCGTCCGGACCAGGGTGCCGAGCTGCGCAGCGGGAATGCAGCCGGCGTCCCCGCCCTTGGGCGCGGTCTGGGTGTCCTTCGACTGGGCCTTGGCCAGGTCGGCGAAGTTGGCTCCGGCGTCGAGTTGCGCCTTGATTGAGGTCGCCGTGGCCTGGTCGGTTACCGCGATGTCGCTGAGGCACAAGGCGGTGGGGGTAAGCGTGGTCTTGTTCTGGTCGTAGTACTTCTGGATGGCGGCGGCGTCGATGGCGGATCCGGCCAGGCTGTGCTCCAGCACCATCTGATTGGCGACGTTATTGATCTGCTCTTGTTGGTATCGAGGCGGAAACTTGAGGAACACGCTCTGGTCTTGCGACTGGCCGGTCGCAAGCAGCGAGGTGAGCTCGCCGTCCCGTGCCGCGGTCAGGTCGGCGGTGGTGACGGTGAGGTGGCGCCGGGCCACCTCCTCCCGGACCAGCTCGTAGAGGATGTCATTGGTCAGCCGACCGGCCACGAAGGTGCCATCGAAGGTCCCTGCGGCTGTCCCCAGCAACTTGCCCGGCGCCTGCTGTCCCGGCAGGCTGCCCTGGGTGTACAGACCGACGTACGTCTGGTTCTTGGCCACATCTTGCAGCTGGCCGTCGAGCGTGGACCGGCTGATGACATGGCCGTTGACCTTGGCCGCGTAATCGGGCGCGGCATTGCAGGCGGCCAGACCGACGGCGCCGATCAGGGCCGCGGCCGAACACGTCAGGGGAAGGAGAATTCGTCTCACGGTGGGCTCGATCCTAGAGAAACAGGCTCTGAAGGAACCATCGCGGCCAGAAATTCCACAAGGAGTGACGCCAGCTCGACCCCCTTGGGGACCTTGACACCGCCCGCGCCCAGCGGCAGCACCAGCTGGCCGATCTCCGCCTTCCAGATGGCCTTCGGCCAGCGCCGCTGGAGCCGGATCTGCTGGCTGGCCTTGAGTTGCAGGGGGCCCATCCGGATGGTGCCGGCCGCCCCCAGTCCACCCGTCATTCGGGACAGCACGACCGTGACGTCACGGACGCCCGTGCGGGCACATTCGGCTCGCAGCCGGGCGACTTGGAGCAACGCCGACGACGCCGCCGGCAGCGGTCCGTAGCGATCGAGCCACTCCGCCTGGATGTCGTCGACTTCGGCCTGGGTGGTGACCGTGGCCAGCCGGCGGTAAGCCTCGAGGCGGAGATCCTCACGGGTCACGTAGTCGGCGGGGAGGTGGGCATCGACGGGCAGGTCGAGCTTGATCTCGGCCGGTTCCCGGATCTCCTCACCCTTCAGTTCGGCGACCGCCTCGCTGACCATCGTCACGTACAGGTCGTACCCGACGGCCGCGATGTGGCCGGACTGATCGCCGCCGAGCAAGTTCCCTGCGCCCCGGATCTCCAGGTCGCGCATGGCGATCTTGAACCCCGATCCGAGCTCGGTGTGCTCGCCGATGGTCCGCAGCCGCTCGTAGGCCTCCTCCGACAGCGAACGATCCGGCGGGAAAAACAGGTACGCATACGCCCGCTGCCCAGCCCGGCCCACCCGGCCCCGGAGCTGGTGGAGCTGGCCAAGTCCGAGCAGATCGGCCCGATCCACCACCAGCGTGTTGACGGTGGGCATGTCGATGCCCGACTCGATGATCGTCGTGCAGACCAGCACGTCGTACTCGCCCTGCCAGAAGTCGAGCACGATCTTCTCGAGCGATCCCTCATCGAGCTGGCCGTGGGCTACCGCCACCCGCGCCTCGGGTACGAGCTCGCGCAGACCGGCGGCCACCTGTTCGATGTCCATGATGCGGTTGTGCACGAAGAACACCTGGCCCTCGCGCAGCAGCTCCCGGCGTAACGCTTCAGCGACAGCGCGCTCGTCGTACTCGCCGACATAGGTGAGAATGGGCTGGCGTTCGGCCGGCGGCGTGTTGAGCAAGCTCAGGTCGCGGATGCCGGTCAGCGACATCTCCAGGGTGCGGGGAATCGGTGTGGCCGTGAGGGTGAGGACGTCGACGTTGGTGCGCAGCTGCTTGATGGCCTCCTTGTGGGTGACGCCAAAGCGCTGCTCCTCATCCACCACCAGCAAGCCAAGGTCACGGAACTTCACGTCGGCCGAGAGCAGCCGGTGCGTGCCGATAACCACATCGACGGTCCCGTCGGCCAGTCCGGCCACCACCTGGGCGGCCTGGGCCGTGGTCAAGAACCTGGACAGCACTTCGACCCTTACCGGGTAGCCGGCGAAGCGGTCCGAGAACGTCTGAAAATGCTGCTGGGCCAGCAGCGTTGTCGGCACGAGGACGGCGGCCTGCTTGCCGTCCTGCACGGCTTTGAACGCGGCCCGGATGGCCACCTCGGTCTTGCCGAACCCGACGTCCCCACAGACGAGCCGGTCCATGGGGACGGGCTCCTCCATGTCGACCTTGACGTCGTCGATGGCCTTGGCCTGGTCCGTGGTCTCGACGTACGGAAAGGCCTCCTCCATCTCCCGCTGCCACGGGCTGTCCCCCGAGAAGGCATGCCCGGGCGCAGTCACCCGCCGTCGATAGAGGACGACCAGCTCCTGCGCGATCTCCCGGACAGCGGCCCTTACCCGCGCCCGCGTTTTCTGCCAGTCGCTGCCCCCGAGCCGGTTGAGTGAAGGCGATTCACCGCCGCTGTAAGGGCGAATGGTGTCGATCTGGTCGGACGGAACATAGAGGCGGTCACCGCCGCGGTATTCGAGGAGGAGGTAGTCGCGCTCGACGCCACCGATGGATCGGGTGACCATGCCGCCGTAGCGACCCACTCCGTGCTGGTGGTGCACGACGTAGTCACCGGGCTTCATGTCGTCGAAGAAGCTCTCGGTGACCGCGGAACGGCGCCGGGGTCGGGCGGCCCGGTGGGCGCGCCGTCGGCCGGTGAGGTCGCCTTCGGTGACGACCGCCAGCTTCACCGACGGCAACACAAAGCCGCGCTCGAGCGGCTCGACGATGACGCGCACTCCAGCCTTGAGGAGGTCGTCGCCGCTCAAGT
>CAXMLU010000209.1:0-2071 GCA_964194255.1 uncultured bacterium | reverse complement strand
GGTTGTCCATGTCGGTGGGGCCGTGGTCTTTGGTCCAGTGGGCAATGGGGTGGGCGTGGCACCAGCCGGGGGGCAAGGAGCAGCCGGGGAACACGCAGTGTTTGTCGCGAAAGGCGAGCAGCCGGCGCTGCGTGGCGCTGGCGGCGCGGGGGGCGCGGCCGAGGTCACCGACGGCGGAGGAGCCGTCGGTGAGGAGGCGGACCCAGCCGCTGGCGTCAAACGGCCGAGCTGCTCACCGCGCATCCCGAGCTGACCCGGGCCAACATCGCCGCGGCCGCGGGGCGTACTCGACCGTGGATGACCGGCCGCCGGGCCGTTCTCATCTTGACGTGACGCGCCTGGCGCCCCTAGAGGAGACGCCACCGAGGTAGAGGAGGCTCGCCCGGTAACATTCGGGTGGCGCGACAGGGCGCCGCCGGTCCGCGGAGAGGGCAAAGCCCACCTGATCGAAAGCGGCAGTGATGTGACGGTCGACCTCCTTTCGGCCTGAGCGTGCGGACATCGGGCATGTGGAAAGGAGGCGTTAATGCCTACCGGTCGTCTCCCCGACAACCCGAACCTCGAGCAGCTCAAGAACCACGCCAAGACGCTCCAGCAGTTCGTGCGAGCACGAGTGCCGGAAGCCATTGCGCTGGTCCGCGAGTTTCACCCCCGCCTTGGCGGCCTCACCGCCGATGCCGCTGAGCTAGCCGGCTTCTCCCGCGCCGACGCGCAGCTCGTGCTCGCCCGCCACTACGGGTTCGCCTCCTGGCCCAAGCTGCGTCAGTACGTCGACGTGGTCAATCGATACACGCGGACCCCGCACGTCCCGCCCAAGGCCGCTGAAGGCGTGGCCGATGAATTCCTCCGCCTGGCCTGTCTCAACCACGGCGACGACGACCCCAGCCGCTGGCGTCAAGCGGCCGAGCTGCTCACCGCGCATCCCGAGCTGACCCGCGCCAACATCCACGCCGCGGCCGCGGCCGGCGACGTCGCGGTGGCGCGCGCCCTGCTCACCGAGAACCCAGGTCTGGCCAACCAGCAAGGCGGGCCTCATCACTGGGAACCGCTCTTGTACATTGCGTACTCGACTGTCGATGACCGGCCGCCCGGCCGTTCTCATCTCGAAGTGGCGCGCCTGCTCCTCGATGCCGGCGCCGACCCCAATGCCGGCTACCTGTGGGAGGGCTTGTCCCCGCCGTACACGGCGCTCACCGGCGCGCTTACCAGCTCCCATTCGCAGCCGATCCTGCTGGCCCGGCTCCTCCTTGAGCGCGGTGCTGACGCCAATGACGGTCAAGCGCTGTACGACCTCGCCATGGCCGGCGCCGACGATCCCGAGCCGCTCGAGCTGCTGTTGGCCTTCGGGCTCGGCACCGGCGGCGGCGGACCGTGGCACGCCCGGCTCGCTCCTAATCACGGCACACCCGCCCAGCTCGTCGAAGACGAATTGATCAAGGCCGCCGCGGGGAACCGGCCGCGCCTGGCTCGATTGGTCCTCGATCATGGCGTCGATGTGAACGGCCATGGCACGAATCACCCCATCTTCGAGGGCCTGACCGCATGGGAGCTGGCCGTGCTCAATGGCCACACCGAGGTCGTCGAAGTCTTGGAAGCCGCGGGCGCCCATCCGGCGCGGCCCGACACGGTGCTCGAGTTCCTCGGCGCCTGCATGCGGGCCGACCGACCAACCATCGATCGGCTGCGGGCCAAGGACGCCCCAATTGTTGAACGGGCGATCGCGTCGCGTCCCCACCAGATCAGTGTGGCCGCAAACCACGACCGCCTCGACGCCGTGATGCTCATGGTCGAACTTGGTTTCGACGTCAACGCCGCCGAGCCCTATCCGCATGAGCAGACGGCGCTCCACGGCGCCGCGTACAACGGCAACCTGGCCATGGTCGAGTTTCTCGTTCAGCATGGCGCCGACCTCAACGTCGAGGACTGTTCGTTCCACTCGACGCCACGGGGGTGGGCCGAGCACAACCAGCGGGGCCAAGTCGCCGAGTACCTGTCTCGCCTGTCGACCTGAACCAAGCCGTCGTGCCAGCGCCGGGGCGACGGCGGCCGGCGACGGCGGCGGCGGCGCCGA
>CAXMLU010000208.1:0-2615 GCA_964194255.1 uncultured bacterium | reverse complement strand
GATCAAGCACCGTCTTGTTCCAGGTCGGAAGGGACATCTTGGCGACAACCGCGCCGCCCGACACCGGCCCGCGGCCCGCCTCGGCGTCAATGGCCAGTGGCTCGTTGTGCGCGCACCAGATGCCAATCGACGGATGGTGACCCAACAGATCGACGGCCTCCTTGGCCTGGCGCACCGCCTGGCGGCGGATACCGGCGTAACCCCATTGAAGCGGGAAGTCCTGCCAGATCAGCACGCCGAGCCGATCGGCGGCCTCGTACAACTCCGGACGGGAAATGTGGGCGTGCATCCGCAGCAGATCGAGACCGGCCTCGCGGGCTAGGGCGACGTCGCGTTCCAACTCGGCGGCCGTTGCTTCGGCCAGCGCCATGCGCGACGGTCCGAGATTGGAGCCCTTCAGGAACAAGCGCTCGCCGTTCACGCTGGTGATCCACCGCTTCATCCGGATCTGGCGGAGACCGGTGCGTAGCATCCGCTCGTCGCTGACCGGGCCGTCGAGCGGTGTGACCTCGACGGAGACGTCGTGCAGCGGTTGTTCGCCGAGCGCGTGCGGCCACCACAACGCCGGGTTGTCGATCCCCATCCGCCACGTGAGCTGATTCTGGCCCGCGCCCAGGTGGTGCTCGGCCTCGTCCTCGACGACCTCCGCGCCGCCGAGGCGGCGCACGATGGTGCGGACTTCGACGGCGCCGGCTTCGGCCGCGTCGAGGGAAGCGGAAATGGCGAGTATGGCCCGCTCGGCATTGGCGTCGGTGCAGAGCACGCGCAGCCGGGCGATCCGCACCGGGCCGGTCTCGGTCAGGCGAACCGGGCGCCACAGGCCGCCCGGATTCCATTCCGGGTCGAGGAAATCGCCGTGCTCGAAGGACCCCGTGATGTTCCGCTTCGCCCGGCGGTCGGTGGGTCGGGGACAGGCCACTTCCACGCTGAGGACGTGATCGGCTGGCTCGGCCATCGCCGGCGTCACTTCGAAGGTGTGAGGAAAGAAATAGCCCTCGGTATCGCCCAGATAGCCGCCGTCGAGCCAGACATCTCCTTGGTAGAACACGCCGTCGAGGGTCAGCCAGCTGCGCCGGCCACGGCCGGGGGCTCGGGTCGTCGCGAAACGCCGGCGATACACGACCGGCCCATCCGATTCGGCGAAGTCGGGAGACGACCGCCAGTGGCCCGGAACGGTGACCTCGGACCAGCCGGAGTCGTCAAGGCCCGGGTCGGGGGCGAGGCGGCGCACGGCATCGTCTGCTTTTGTCGCTCTCCACACCCCCGACAGATCCACTGGCCGGAGGCTACTGGGGTCAGCCGGACGTCAGTAGCCCCTGCAGCTCGGCGTCGATAAGGTACGTCCCGTCGGGCTGGAGAATCAGATCTACCAAGAACGCACCGGGGCCGAAGGTCACCGACGGGGCCGGCCTGATGCTGCTCGCCGTCTGTACGGTCAGCGCCCCTTCCATACTCAGCGGACCGGGCCCGTCGAGGTGCACGTCCCCTGGCGCCTGGTGGAGGGACGCCCCGCCGTGGCTGATCAGCTTGGCGCCCGTCCCGGCGTCGAAGGTGGCGCCGTCCTGAGCCTGGCCGAGACCGGCGGCGCCCACCGCCACCGCTTGGGTGGTGCGGTAGCGACCGGGTTGGAGACGGCGAGGCTGGCCATCGAGTTGCCAGGTCAACCCGCCTCCGCTCATCGACAGGTCGGCTGCGCCCAGGTCCATCGATCCGGTTCCATCCAGCGTCAGCGGCTGGCCGCCATACCACGAGACGTTCACCGGATGTCCGTTGGCCGAGACGCCGGTCACCTCTGCACCGCCGGTGCCCTGGCTCGGTACCTCGATGGTCAAGGGAAGAGTAAGGGTCCGGCGGGGCCGGCCATGACCACGAAGGGCGCGCAGCCTTTCGCGGACGAACGTCTGGTCCGAGCGGGGCTGAGCAGCGAACGTGATCGAGCCGGGAGCGCCCTTTCCACTATGGCTGCTTGCACCTGAGATCGAGAAGATGCCGATGGCGATGACGGCCACCGCCAGGAGGGCGATGGTCGCCGCTCTCAGGTTTCGTTCCACGGTGGGGCTAGTAGGTTGATCGCATGACGTCTCGACCCGCGACCCTTGGCCAGCTGAAGGAATCGGGCTGGCAGTCGGTTCCCGTCAAGGAGGAGGTCCGCCGGAATGCGGCGGCGCGCATCGCGGCGGGCCAGCCGTTGGTGGACGGTGTGCTCGGCTACGACGACACCGTTCTGCCGCAGCTGGAGAACGCCATCCTGGCCGGCCACGACATCATTTTCCTCGGTGAGCGGGGCCAGGCCAAGACCCGCATCATCCGCTCGCTCACCGGCCTGCTCGACGAGTGGCTGCCAATGGTCGCCGGCTCCGAAATTCTCGATGACCCCTACCATCCGGTCTCCAAGCACGCGCGGGATCTCATCCACGAACGGGGCGACGAAACCCCGATCGAATGGGTGCATCGCAGCACCAGATTTGGGGAGAAGCTGGCCACGCCGGATACCTCGATCGCCGATCTCATCGGCGAGGTCGATCCCATCAAGGTAGCCGAGGGCCGGTATCTGGCTGACGAGCTGACGCTGCACTACGGACTCGTACCCCGCACCAACCGGGGCATCTTCGCGA
>CAXMLU010000207.1:0-3805 GCA_964194255.1 uncultured bacterium | reverse complement strand
CCTCCGACGAGCGCCTTGATCTGCCCCTGGTCGTCGATGGCAACCAGCGCTCCGGCCGGATCCCCCTTCTGCACGAGGCCCTGCGGGCCGTACACCGCCTGATAAGCGGCGTCCTGGAGCTTGGGGTCAAGGGTCGTCTTGACTCGGAGCCCGCCCGAGTACACCTCGGTCGCGCCGTATTTGTCGAGCAGCTGGCGCAGAACCCAGTCCACGTAATACGCCGCGCTCGGCCGGTTGACGGCCGGGTCGGCCGTATTGCGGTCCCGCACGTACGTCGTGAGGGGAATGGCCTCGACTTCGGTGCGCTGCTGCGGCGTGATCTTGCGGTCCCGGACCAGGGCGTTGAGCGCGACCGCCCGGCGCAACTTTCCTCGGGCCGCCTCGGCTGCTCCGCTGAAGACGTCCGCTCGGTTCGGCGACTCGATGAGGCCGGCCAGGTAGGACGCCTCCGGCAGACCCAGTTGGCCGACGTCCTTTCCGTAGTAGGCCTTGGCCGCCGCCTCGATGCCGTAGGCGCCCCGCCCGAAGTAGATGATGTTCAAATACCGCTCGAGGATCTGGCGCTTGGAGTACTTGCGCTCGAGCTTCACGGCCAGCACCGCCTCTCGGAGCTTGCGGACGAACGATCGCTGGCGCCCGACGAAGGCGTTCTTGACGTACTGCTGGGTGATGGTCGATCCGCCCTGCACGGCTCGGCCCCGGAGGTCGGCGACGGTCGCGCGGGCCAGGCCGATCGGATCGACTCCACCATGTTCGAAGAAGTGCCGGTCCTCGGTCGACACCACGGCGTCGATGACCACCTGAGGGACTTGATCTATGCGGACGGGAACCCGGTTCTGTTCGCCGGCCAATGAGGCCAAGGGCGCGCCCGATGCGTCCGTCAGGAAGCTGGTCTGGGCCTGAGGCGCCTCGCTCGGCAGGGGGACACGGGAAAGGAGATAAGCGGCCCCGGCCAGCGCGCTGAAACCGAAGAGCCAGATCATGAAGAGGAGCCGCCGGTAGCGCCAGAAGACATTGCGCCGGGCCCGGGGACCGGTGGCGTCGGCCTTGGCCCCAGCCTTAGGGCGGGTGGCCGGCGGGGCCGCCTCAGTCGTGCGCGGGCCGGGCATGGGGGGCGGAACCTACCCCATTCGGTGCCTCTGCCTCAGGATTCCGGGTCGCTGTGCCGGATGTGTCGGGGGGAGCGAACCCGGTGGGCGCCCTCCGGCGGGCGGACCCACCCGGCCGCCGAACAGACGCTCCAGGCCGCCCCCGCGACCATGACGACCGCGGCCGCCCCGAGCGCCCGCGCTCCGCCCACCAGCCAACGGTGGGCGCCCCCGATCCCGGCGATCGACCAATGGCCGGGAAGGGCCAGGACGAGCGCGACGACCGCACCGCCTACGGCCACTGCTCGCCTGGCCGGCGGGCCCACGGCCCGATGGACGAACGCGCAGCACGCCATTGCGCCAACGGACGCGATGGCGCGAACCGCGAGATGGCCGGCACCGTCCGAACCCGGCCCAAAGACCAGCGCGGCTGCGGCCAGCCCCAACGGAACGGCGGCGAGGTCGTCCGGGGTGGCGAAGGCAAGGGCGACGGCGGCGGCCGCCGCCGACAGGGCTAGGCGGACCGGACCGGTCAAGAGGGCTGGTCCCAGGACGGACTGGGCGCCGGCCAGGGCGGGCAGCGAACTGGTGCCGATTCGGGCGATCACGGCCAGGGCTACGACCACCGGGGCGGACGACGCGATCGGGTCGGCCACCACCAGCACGAGGAGCGCGGCCAGGAGCAACGCGTCGCCGGCCGAGGTCAGCGCGAGGGCGGTGGCACCGGCGGCAGCCGCCAGCCGTACGGGCGCCAGCACCCGCCCGAAGGACGGAATCAGGACTCGGCGACCCGCCGCCGGCCGACGGGAAACGTTCGGGCGAGGTGGTTCCACGAACACTCAGGGCACACCTCCACCACGTAACAGGCCAACTCTCTCGAGCCACGCGTGAGTTTGGCCATCTCCGCCTTGCTGCTCACGCAACGGCCACCCGGCGGCAGGCGGCTGCCGAAGACGTACGTGACCAGGACAACTTTGGACTCCTCGCAGATCGGGCAGTCCTCACGGGAGGCCTCGCCTACCCCCCGCGCCGCCCGGACAAGCTCAGGATGGGCATCGCAGACGTCCAGCCGGGAGAGCCGGCCCCGGCGAAATTCCCGGACGACGGCGTTCCGGGCCAAGCGGTAGTCGACCTGGCCGGCGAAGGCCAGCTGCGCCGGCGCTCCCCGTAATGACTCCGGGCCGAACTCCACGGCAGAGAGGCTACCCCGCCTCCGCCGCAGTGGTGGTGGGGGCGGAATTTGCCCTGCAGGCCCAAGACGATATATCGTTTCGATACATCGACTGAGCATCAGACGTACGAATGGGGGAGGGACCTCACTCGCACGCGATGAGCGCTTGCGCAAAGAGCCTTGAACCACACCGGAAGGGAGGGTGCGATGCTTGAGATGGCCATCCTGGGCCTGCTGAAGGAACAAGAACTCCACGGCTACGAGCTCAAGAAGCGACTCTCGGACACCCTCGGGCCGTTTCCCAGCGTGTCCTTCGGGTCGTTGTACCCGGCCTTGGCGCGACTCGAGGCGGCCGGCGCGGTCAAAGCGGTCGAGGCCCACGAAGCCAAACCGCCCCCGCTGATTCCCATGACGGGTGCGCTCTCCGGTGAGCTGGCCGCCTTCCGCGCCCGGCGAGCCGTCACCGGGCTGGCCCGGGGCGGGCGGGGCAAGAAGGTCTACGGCATCACCGATCGGGGCCACCGGCTCTTCGAGGAACTGCTGGCCACCGAGTCTCTGTCCAACGAGGACGACCGGGCGTTTCATCTGCGTCTGGCCTTCGCCCGGTATCTGCCGCCCGAGGCGCGCCTTGGCCTGCTCGAGCGGCGCCGAGCGTTCCTCGTCGAGCGCTTGGTACGGGCCCGAGCGTCCGTCCGCACAAGTCGCGAGCGGCTCGACGCGTACACGCGTTCACTCATGGAGCACGGCACCGAATCGACGGAGCGGGACATCTCATGGCTCGACCGCCTGATCGCAGCAGAACACGCGTCGACCGGCACCCCTACGCGGCCGACCGCCACTACCGAGGAGGACAGCAATACATGAGCACCATCAAGGTCGCCATCGCCGGCGTTGGGAACTGCGCCAGCTCACTCATTCAGGGTGTCGAGTACTACCGGCACGCTGATCCGGAGGAGCAGGTTCCCGGTCTCATGCACGTCACCCTTGGTGGCTACCACGTGGCCGACGTCAACTTTGTGGCCGCCTTCGACGTCGACGCGTCCAAGGTCGGCCTCGACCTGGGCAAGGCCATCTTCGCCGGACAGAACAACACCATCCGCTTCTCACCGGTGGGCGAGCTTGGTATCGAGGTCCAGCGGGGCCCGACTCTCGACGGTCTGGGCAAGTACTACCGCCTGACGATCGAGGAGTCACCGGCCGCCGAGGTCGATGTCACGAAGATTCTGCTGGACACCGGCGCCGATGTCCTGGTGTCCTATCTCCCGGTGGGGTCGGACCAGGCGCAGAAGCACTATGCACAGTGCGCCCTCGACGCCGGCGTGGCGTTCGTGAACGCCATCCCCGTCTTCATCGCCAGTGACCCGGTCTGGGCCCAGAAGTTCGTCGACGCCGGCGTGCCCATCGTCGGCGACGACATCAAGAGCCAGGTCGGCGCCACCATCGTCCACCGCATCCTGGCCCGCCTGTTCGAAGATCGCGGCCTGGTGCTGGACCGCACCTATCAGCTCAACGTCGGCGGCAACATGGACTTCAAGAACATGCTGGA
>CAXMLU010000206.1:0-6549 GCA_964194255.1 uncultured bacterium | reverse complement strand
CGTCGGCCGATCGGTAGTTACCTCGTCGCCCCGGTTCTGCTCCCCAGATGGCCGGGGCGATGTCGGGTCCACGCGCTCAATCGGCGATGCCCGTGCGGTCAGCTCGCGACGATGGGCTCCCCCCGCCAAAGCCTGGCCGTCGGCCATGGCAGCCAGAAATCAGGAAGACGAAGTGGTTCCAAATTCCCGCGGTCAGGACGCGTTCACCCTGTCACGTCACTCTGCACCGTCGAGCGCCTCTGGCGGGCGTGCCGCGATGGCATGTGCGGCCGGCGGGTGTAGTCGCGAGCGGGTGCTCTGCCCCACGGCGACATGTTGTTTGTGGGAAGATTTATCCCGGGTGTGGAAACTCCGTACTCGAGATGAAAACGAGCAGAGGAGTGTGATCCACGTGCGTGTAGTCGGCATTATTGCAACGGCGTTGGCTGGGACTGGAGTTCTGGTGGCGGCCGTAACGGCGTTGTTCTCGGTCTCAGATGCCCGGCGGTACCTTCGCATCCGCAAGATGTAGCTGGCAGCGAGCGGGTTGATGATCCCTGGCGGACAACGAGCGCCGGTGGCCGGGCACAGGAGTGCTGAAGAGGAGACGGGCGAGCCCATTCGTGTCGCCCGTCTTGAGGGTCTGGTGGATCATGCTTGCGGGCGTGGTGGGGCGGAGGAACAGCGGGGTTGGGCGTTGGGCTGGTCGAACACGGCCACGAGGGCATCATCGCCAAACGTGTCGACGGCCGCTACTGCCCGGGCGACGTTCCCCCACTTGGGTCAAATGCAAGTGCCCGGAGTGGATCCGGGTCCACGGCCCGCGCCGGCACCCAGGTCACGTAGGGGCAGGTGTTGAGGCTGAGCTTGCCGAGAGTGGAGAACTGGATCGGCTACGCCCGCCCACTCGTCTGAGCTGTCAGCACGGCGCGGTTGCGTCACGTTCCGGAGTGCATAACGAAGCTTGTATGGATGTCGCTGGTGTTGCGGACAAGCCAGGGAAGGGCCACTCCGGTTGGGAGGGCAGGCTTTTATCAGGTCACCTGCCAGCTGATCGTTGAGGCTGTTGCCCGGGAGCGGCCGACATGTCGATAGGAGGTCAGCGCCGGAGCGCGGCAGGCACTTAGAGGGTCAGGCCGCTCCCGGTGAACGCGTGCGTCAGTCGGCGACCTGTTCCTGCAAGAGCGGGTAGACCTCGCGGGCGACGTAACGCTTCAAGCAGCGGATGATCTCCATCTTCGATTTCCCTCGAGGAGGCGCCGCTCGACGTAGGCGCGGGTGCGGGGCTCGAAGCTCATGCGGGACAGCACGATCCGCCAGAGCGCGTGGTTGGCTTGGCGGTCGCCGGCGGGGTTGAGCCGGCGGCGGGTGATCTTGCCTGACGACGCGGGCGTCGGAGAGTGCCGCGGCGAAGTTGAATCCGGCGGCTGGGCTGGCCTCGGTGAACAGGACACCGACGACCACGTGGCCTCGCCGAGGCCGTCGACCAAGCCAGCAAACCGAAGCCTCTGCCACGGATGTGGTCGGGAGCAGTTCGGCGGCGTAGGAGCCTTCGCCAGTCTCGACCATGGCCCGAGAGACGCCGACAAGCGCGAACAGGACTGCCAGGGCTGTCGGGTGATCACCTCTACGGGCTCGGTCTGGACACCGCAATAGCGGAAGGAGGCCTCGCGGCCCGTCACATGAGTCGGGCGAGAGGCCACAGGTCACAAAGCGCTTTGACGAGGCGCAACATTCAGGCAGGGCACCCCCACATTGCATCGCCGTTGAGTCGTTGTCGTCGAGAGTTCGGTTTTGATCGGTGAGACGAGACAAGGTTGGATGTCTGATGCCCTGGGTAGCCCTGACGATGTGGAAGTCCTCGTCACCGGAGCTTCGGGTTTCATCGGATCAGCGCTCAGCCGAGCTCTGGAAGGGCGCGGAGTCACGGTCCGGTCGATGACACGGCGTCCCGACGCATACAGCGGTGCCGGGCGAGCTGTGTTTGGTGACATCGACGATGGCAGGAGCCTGGGACCGGCGCTTGCCGGTGTGGACGCTGCCTACTACCTGGTGCACTCCCTTGCTTCTCCGGACTTTGCCAAGCGCGACAGGTACGGCTCCCGGGCATTCGCGACCGCCGCGGCCGATGCGGGCGTGAGCCAGGTCATCTACCTCGGCGGCCTCGGCGACGCGGCGGACGACCTCTCGCCCCACCTCCGGAGCCGTCGTGAAGTCGAAGCCGTGCTAGCCGCCGAGGTGCCGACCACCGTCCTTCGGGCCGGTATCGTCATAGGTGACGGCGGCATCAGCTGGGAGATCCTCGCGCAACTCGTCGAACGCCTTCCGCTGATGATCACCCCGCGCTGGGTAGACACCCGTTGCCAGCCCGTCGGCGTGGCCGACACTGTCAGAGCGCTCTGCGGTCTACTCGGCAGCCACGAAGCGATATCTCAGACGTTCGACATCGGAGGACGCGATGTCCTCACATACCGAGAGATGCTGTCGACGGTGGCGACCATGACGGCCCGCCGAAAGCTGATCCTCCCTGTCCCGTTCCTCTCCCCACGGCTGTCGTCTCGATGGCTCCGGCTGATCACCGACGTTGACCTGATCACGGCGAGAGCACTTGTCGACTCGCTCAGCAACGAGGTGGTCGCCCGCGACGATCGCATTTGGAAGATGCTCGACATGCGACCGGCGGGTTTTGCTGACGCGGCCGCCGACGCTCTCCGGGAGCGTGGAGCGCGCCGGGGCGGGACGTTGAACCATGTGGCTCCCTGACATCTTTGCACCGTCCATGGAGCCAGAGCTCGACGAACAACCGGCGATCGTCAAGCGGCGGCGGGTCGTCACGGCGATAACAATGGTTGTCGGTGCCCTTATGCTCGGTGCCACGCTCGACGCTCCGCCCGCGTCGCCCACGTTCTACCTGCTGGCCGCCGCGGTGACGGTGGTGTGGATTGTCGGAAGCCTGGCCTCGGGTCCGCTGTGCCTCAGGCGGCGCGGTAATCGTCCCGACGGCGCCCGGGAGCTCTTCGCACCTGCCGGTGTCGGCGTGTTGCTCTACGGGCTGTTCTTCGCGACTGACCTCGTCGCCCGGCGGATTCCGGTCCTGTCCGGCGCTCTTCATCAGATCCTCTCGAGAGCTGACAACGGCCCCGCCGGTTGGCTCGTCGTCGTGGCTACGCTTAGTGGCCTGGGGGAGGAGATGTTCTTCCGGGGAGCGCTGTATTCCGCCGTCCGGGGACCACACGCCGTCGTATGGACCACTCTTGCCTATGCCCTTGTCACCGTTGCGACCGGCAACCTCGCCTTGGTGGCTGCATCGGTTGTGCTCGGCGCAGTGACCGCTCTCGAGAGACGCTCGACCGGCGGCATTCTCGCCCCGGCCGTCTCCCACGTCCTGTGGTCGGCGCTGATCATTCTGGCCCTACCCCGGTGACTTCCGTCTCCGCAGGACGTCGATCGGACGCCCAGCTAACTCCTGGGTTGGGCTAGCGCACTTCCTCCGGTAAGAACGTTCGGGCGCTTCGCGGGCGGCGGGTAGCCGCGTTTGTGGCATCGGTGCGTGTCACAGCGGGTTCCCTCGTCGGGATGCGCGTTCAATGCACCAACCCCACAGGCGGCGCCGCTCGTCAACGGTATCCGAACGTCGCGTCGCGGGCAGCCGGTGGATCGAGCGCGGACGCCGGCAAGCCAGAACCGCCCCGTAGTCGCGATGGGCGATCCGTCGTCGGCCGCCAGCCACACCATCGTGTCGGCGCCCTCCTCGGGACTGCGCAGCAGCGGCCCGATGGCACGACGGAAGGTCGGCAACGATCGGCGCACACCGGGCGTGTCGGCCCAGCCCAGATGCATCGACTGCACGGCGATCCCGTCAGGTCGGAGATGCTCGGCCCACATTCGGCGAGGGTGACCTCGGCACGTTTGGCTCGTGCATAGGCGGTATTGCCGTCATAGTCTTGGGGGGACATCTCGATGCGGTCGACCGGTACCGGCGACGACGAGGTGCTGCGGGCCGTCGAGTTGCTCGCTTCGGGCGACGGAGACATCTGAATCGCGGTCGGGTGGGACGTCCTTCTGCGCGGACCTTTGTCCAACCGAATCAACGCGAGCTCAAAACGGGGGAGTGGATCTGCGTGTTCGCCAGGCGGCCTTAGCCAGGAGGATCTGCACATCACTAACGTGGCCCTCGAGGAACGCCGCCTCGCAATAACCGAGGTACATGGCCCACAGCCGGTGTAGTTCGGTCCCGACGCCGATGCGCGGTAGCTCGGCGGCATGTCGATTCAGGTTCGCCGCCCATCGCCGCAGTGTCTCCGGGTAGTGGTCGCCGATGTCCTCCAGTCCGACGAGCCGCAGGTCGGTCGCTCGAGCCAAAGACATGGCCATCGAGATTTTGGACGGGAGGCAACCTCCCGGGAACACCATGCGCCGGACGAAGTCTTGGTGATGCTTGGCCCGCTCGAAGCTACGGTCGTCGATGACGATCGCCTGGAGCACAGCGAGCCCGTCTTCGGCCAGCAGGCGCCCGCACCTGGCCAGGAAGGCGTCGTGGTGGCGCCAGTCCACAGCCTCGATCATCTCGATGGACACCAGCTTGTCGAATCGTCCTCGCAGGTCGCGCCAGTCCGCGGCGAGGACGGTCACCCGGTCTGCCAGACCCTCGGCCTCCACTCGCCTTTCTACGTGCGTCCGCTGGGCGGCGGAGATGGTGGTAGTGGTCACCCGGCAGCCGTATCTTGCGGCGGCGTGGACTGCGAAGCTTCCCCAGCCCGACCCGATCTCCACGACGTGGTCTCCGGAGCGCAACTCGAGCTTCTGGCAGATGCCGTCCAGCTTGGCGACCTGGGCATCGTGCAGGCTCGCGTGCGGACCTGCGAAGCGCGCGCACGAGTATGTCATTGTGTCGTCCAGCATCAAGGCGAAGAAGTCGTTGGACAGGTCGTAGTGCGTTTGGACGTTGCGACGGTCGTCTTCGCGTCCAGGCCCGGGGCGGCGGGCCCGGTCGAGAGCGGGGCCGGTCCACGCTGCCAGCCGGTCGAGCGCGCGGCGCGCCGCTCGGGTCCGACGGAACAGCACTCGCACCAATGCGGTCAGGTCGCCGGTGTCCCACCAGCCTGCGACATACGAGGCGCCGAGTCCCGCTGAGCCGGACCGCAGGAGCGCGCCATACGCCCGGCGATCATGCACGGTCACCTCCACGACGGGCCCGGACCGGCCCAGGCGACGCGACCGACCGTCCTCGGTGAGCACAATGGTTCCGGTGTCGTCACGAGCGCCGGCGGCCAGCAGCATTCGGCGAGCGATGTGGTCGAGGTGGTCGGAGTGACGCCCTTTCTGGCGGACGCCTGCGTGTTTGAGCAGGTCGGCGCCCAGCCGAGAGGTGGGGCCGTCTGCGGCCGGGTCTTTCGGTGCGGGCACGTGCGGTTCGGCGTGTCTCGCAGTCTGGGCGGTCATCGGCTGCCGCGCCGGGTCGGGTGGGGATGGAACGGGGCACCCCGGAGCGAAAGACGGGCCGCCTGCGCGTAGATTCCGGCCGAGACCCGGTGCGTCATTCCCGGATAGGCCCACATCAGATGGCCGATGGCGCGGCTCGTCATCGGCCGACGCCGCAGGACCAGCGTGGTAGTAAACGTCCGGTCCTCGCCGTGCAGTACATCGAGGCGGACCGACAGCCGCTCGCCGGGAGCGACGTATTGCAAGGCGTACTGCGAGTCCATCCCCAGGAAGGGTGAGACGTGCATCGCCTTGGCGAACCGGTGCTCACCCGGAGGCCCAACCACGTAGGCGTGGCGCTCATGCCAGGGGGTGTTTTCCACCTCGGCGAGAAGCATATCCACCGCCGTCCCGGCAGGGTTGAAGCAGTAGTAGAAGCTGATGGGGTTGAATACCCATCCCCACGTGCGGATGTGAGCGAGCAGCGCGATGGGACCCGCCGGGCGCTTCCCGGTGCGGGCATCCACCAGGTCTCGCACGGCGCGGTCGAGGGGCACGGCCGGGTTCCCGTGGAAGTCGGCCCGCCGGAACCAGAGGGGTGCTGGTCGATGGCAGGACCACAGGGGGTGGAGTGATGCGACCGCGTCGAGCTCCGACAGGTCCAACAATGGCATCGCCACACGGTAGGAGAACTCGCGGCCTGGGCCCGGTCCGTGGCGCCGGTGGATAACCGTGCCTTCGTAGACGGCGCTGCGCAGACCTTCACCGGTCGCCGCCGCGACCGGACGCTCGAGGGGGGAGAGCGTCGTCACAGGGACACCCCGAGTTGGCGGCAGACGTCCACCGCGCTGCGGACCCCGTCCTCGTGAAAGCCGTATCCCCAGTAGGCGCCGCAGAACCACGTGCGGCCCCCGTTGTTGAGTTCACCGCGTCGCCGCTGGGCAGCGACGGTCTGAGGATCGAGCACGGGGTGGGCGTAGTCCATGCGGGCAAGCACGTGCCTGGGCTCGATGGCGTCGTCCCGGTTGAGGGTCACCAACACGGGGGTAGTGGAGGGTATCGATTGCAGGATATTGAGGTAGTAGGTGAGCGTCGCCCGGTCGTGATCGGCGTTGAGGCGGTGGTAGTTCCAGCTGGCCCAGGCGCGGC
>CAXMLU010000205.1:0-2768 GCA_964194255.1 uncultured bacterium | reverse complement strand
TCATCGAGAACGTCGGCAACCTGGTCTGTCCCGCCGAGTTCGACGTCGGCCAACACGCCCGGGCCATGGTGTACGCGGTCACTGAAGGCGAAGAGAAGCCGCTGAAGTATCCGGTCATGTTTCGCGCCTGCGATGTGGTCGTGGTCAACAAGATCGACCTGCTCCCGCATCTCGACTTCGACCTTGACCGCTTCCTCACTGCCTTGCGGTCTGTGAACCCCGCCGCCCGAATCATCCAACTCAGTGCCCGCACCGGCGACGGGATGGCGGAGTGGTGCAACTGGCTGCTCGAGATACGAGCACGAAGTGCCGCCACAAACGAGGTAAGCCGCCAGCCGAGGACGCCGAACCACTCCCATGCCGGCGAGACCCACGCTCACGCCCTCGCGCCGAGCCCGGGAGAGGACCACGGCCACGCCCGCGAAACCTGACGCGCACCCGGTTTCGTGTGGATAGCGCCATCTTTTTGAGCTTCGGCAGCGGCTGTCGAGGCGCCCCACCCCGAGTTCCACTGCTGGCGGCGCGTACTCGCGTCGCCAGGAACCTCTGGGCTTGTCCGACGTGTATTACGACTTGCTGCAAAGGACGTATCCGCTGAATGCCTCTGATCGTCTGGCCGACGCGCGAAGGCTTCCTTGATGAGCCGAGCTCTCGGGCGTAGCCCTGCCATGTGACACAGGACAAGGAGGATGTGGCCGGGCCGACTCGGATCCTCTAGAGGCAGCGAAGATGATCACCCCCCGGGCTGGTCGACCTTTCCCGTGACGGCGGTTGGTGAAGCGGCATCGGTCGGCGATAGGTCGCGGAGGCCGATGACGGCCACAACGGTGGCGACCACGACACCACCGACCATGATCAGGAACGTGGCGCGGACGTCAAGGGTTTGGGCCAGTACCCCACCGAGTGCAGCGCCGAGGGGTTGGCCCCCCCACGCCACCATGCGACCGACAACGTTCACCCGTGCTTGGAGGTGGTCGGGGGTGACGAGTTGGCGATAGGTGATGCCGTTGATGATCGTGAGCTGTTTGGTCCACGACCACACCAGATAAATCGGCAAGGCCATCGCGACGCGCGTCGTAGCCGCCATTCCAACAAGCAGTGCAGCGCTGGCAGCCAGGCTCAATTGGGTAAGACGGGCCGGCGGGAGACGTCTCAGGAGGACCGGGAGCGTGACGCCTGCGACAAGCGCGCCGGCCGCGCCTGCGCTGTAGAGAAGCCCGATGCGGGCATCGTGGTCGGTAAGTCCTAGTTGTCGGACGGCATACACGACAAGCAGCCCCATGACTGCCCCGAAGGTCAGCGAGTTGCCGAAGCCAGCGATCGTCAGGGTGCGCAGCACGGGGTGGCGCCACACGAAACGTAGCCCCTCCTTTGCCTCGTCCCGCCGCCGGCCGACGGGGCAGGTGCGCTCCGATTGGAATGGCCTGCTGATAGTGGTCAGGACGGCGGCGGCGATCACAAAGCTGGCGGCGTCAAGCGTGATGGCGGTGGCGGCGCCGACCGTGGTGGCTAACACCGCCCCCACAGCAGGGCCGACGACAAGAAGGAATGAACCGGCGGTCGAAAGCAGACTCGTAGCGGCGACCAGGTGCTCACGTCCGGCCAAGGCGGGCAGAGCGCCGAAGTCAGCGGCGTCGAAGAAGACGAAGCACAGCGCGTTAGCAACCGCTGCCCCGTAAATGACCGGGAGGTAAAGGACTCCTAGCGCTGAAGCCGCCGGAATGGTTGCCATCACCGCTCCGCTCAGTAGGTTGCAGATGACCATCAAGCGTTTGCGGTCGGTCCTGTCGGCGAGGGGGCCAGCCACCAACCCGAAGAGCAGGTAAGGGGCCACTTCGATCGACGCGAGCAGGGAAGTCTGCAGCGGGGAGTGGGTCAGCTGGTAGATCAGGATGGGCAGTACGACGACGGTGACGGTGGTTCCAGCGATACTGATGACGCTGGCTATGAAGTAGCGACGAAAGACCCCGTCAGCGAGCACGCCAGGCGGGCGGGAATGGCCCTCACGCCGACTCACGCGACACCAAAAGCCAAGCTGTAGGCCATGCAGGATGCCTTTCTGTCCCCAACTCGAGACGTGGTTACAGAGTCAGTTCCGCGCCTGGCGGAAAGGGAATCGGCGGGTGCGAGGCACACAGCGGTGGTGCCGCACCCGGCTGGCCGCGCGGTCAAGCGGACAGCGCCATCTACCAACGTGGTCAGTGAGCGATCGACCGTAGAACCCGACCTGGCTCCGTCGCCACACGGTACGACGGAGAAGCGTGTTCTCCAGTTCGACTCCCGCGTGCCGAACAAGGGGCGGCCCTGTTGGAGATCGTTGACCTTATCGGTGCTGAACTGAGCTAGGGTCAAGGCCAGCCAGCCTATGCGACATCGTCGCATGAGGGAGATGAAAGGATAGATGGGCCTGATTTCCCGCAACAAGGGTTGGTCGTCCAGACGGCAACTGCTTCGGAGCGGCATAGGCGCTCCGAAGCCGGCCACCGCCAGCGTCGAGTCGTGGGCAGCCCGAGCTCGACGGTCCATTGAGCTTTGAGCTTGCCGTGTCGCGAAATGCGCATCCCAGGCGGGCCGGTTCATTAACCGGAAGATGATCAGGAAAGGGTTCCGTCCCGGCGTCCTGACTTTCGCCGCCATTGGTCTCACTGTTGTGATCACAAGCTGCGGGAAGAGCGGAGGCGCCAATCAGCCGCAAGCCGCCGGAACGGTCAATGTCGAGATGAAGAGAAGTTTCTCCTTCGACCCAGAGACAATCAGGGTGATGTCCG
>CAXMLU010000204.1:0-1947 GCA_964194255.1 uncultured bacterium | reverse complement strand
AATCCACAAGGACCGGGGCAACCTCGTCCAACGTCTCGAGATCGGTGACAGCGGCCTTGGGATTGCCTGGCTATTGGTGCTGGCTGGGCCACTCGGCTGGATCGGATTGGTGTTCATATCGCTGACGCGGCGGCCCACCGAAATCTTGACGGTAGAACTGCCGATGAGCGAGGAGGCCTACCTTCGCTTGCAGGCTGCCCGTCGGAACAACTCTCGGGCGTCCATCTGGATGATGCTCAGCATCGTCGGCATCCTTCTGGCCGTCGTCTTACCCGCTCACAGCACCCCGGTCTTAGGTGTATTGCTGGCGTGCATCCTGGTCGGGTCGTTGGTGGCCAGCGTGGTCGTCAAGGTCCGGGCTTCTGGGCTGCTCACGGCCGCGTCGGTCCGGCTCGGCCTCGACGCATCGCGCCGCTGGGTCACGATCGACGGCGTGCACCCGACCTTCGCCTATGCCGCTCGGGAGCAGTACGACCAGTACAAGGGTGCCGCCGGTCAGCGGTAGCCGCCGACAATGGTCGCTCGCATCGCAACCGGCGGGATGTCGCACCGGTCGGCGATGTTGGCCACGAAGGCTTGAAAGGCTGGCCCCGCCTGGAGCGAGTCGGGGTTGTCGATGTCGTGCTCGATTACCACATGGATGAAGCTCACGCCGTCCGCGAGTCGAAAGACCTTGTAGGTGAAGCCCTCCGGCTCGCAGTCGTCCAGCTCGGCGAGCACCGCCTCGATCAACTGCTGGTTCTCGTCGGCCCGCTCGTGCTTGGCCTGGTAGCGCACCACGGTCGTTTTCATCGTCTGCTCCACTTCATGCGACCCGCGCGAGTCGCGCCAACAACTGGACCGCCGCTGCCGCCGGGAGTCATCGGTTCTGGCCGAGATGCGGTTGCCTTCAGCCTGCGATGCCCCTCGATATGGCCAAGATGGTCGCCACCGAACGGTCGACGTCCGCCGCGGTGGTACGCCAGCTCGACACGGAGATGCGCATGAGACGCATGCCGTGCCACGTCGTTCCGCCCATCCAGCACTCGCCCGACCGCTGCACCGCCTCGATGACATGATCGGTCATGTCGTCGCTGTCGTCGAAGCGGACAAGGACCTGGTTGAGCACGACGTCGTTCACCACGGCGACGCCGTCGGCAGCCGCCAACTGGTCGGCGAAGCGGCGCGCCAGCGCGCAGCATCCCTCGACGAGCTCGGCGACGCCGGTGCGGCCAAGCTGGCGCAATGCGGCCCAGGTCGCGAAGCCCCGAGCCCGCCGTGAGGACTCAAGTACATAGTCGCCCGGCGCCCGCAGCCCGCCCTGACCTTGCCCGGTGAGGTAGGCGGCGGTATACGACATCGCTGCCGCGTGCGCTTCCGGGTGGGCGCAAAAGACGTAGCCGCTGTCGTACGGGACGTTGAGCCACTTGTGGCCGTCGGTCGCCCACGAGTCGGCGGCCGCGATCCCCGCCACGAGGTGGCGCGTGGTCGGATTGGCGCCGGCCCAGAGCCCGAACGCTCCGTCCACGTGGACCCATGCACCATGGTTGCGGGCCGCCGCCGTCGCCGCGGCCAGGTCGTCGAAGGCGCCGGAGTTCACATTGCCCGCCTGGAGACAGACGATCGTAGGACCAGGCGGCGCGCCGGCGAGCACTCGTGCGAGGTCGGCCACGTCGATCGCCCCTTGGGCGTCGGTGGCGACGGGCTCGAGCGCGCCGGCACCGAGGCCGAGGAGGCGAAGGGCTCGATCGATCGTGGCGTGCCGCTCGCCGGTCGTCACCACCCTCACCGTCGGGCCGCCGAACCACGCGCCTCTACGTCCCACCCGGCCTCGGCGAGCACGTGGTGCCGGGCCGCCGCCAGCGCGACCGTGTTCGCGCTTTGCCCGCCGGTCACGAAGCCGAACGAGGCACCGGCCGGCATGCCGAGAAGGTCCTTCAGCCAGGTACCCGCCACGTCCTCCACCAC
>CAXMLU010000203.1:0-2635 GCA_964194255.1 uncultured bacterium | reverse complement strand
GAGATGTTCGTCGGCGTCGGCGCCGCCCGGGTCCGTGATCTGTTCGCAGCGGCACGGAAGAAGGCACCCACCATCATCTTCATCGACGAGATCGACGCCATCGGCCAGCGCCGGGGCGGTGCGCTGATCTCCAATGATGAGCGCGAGCAAACGCTCAACCAGATGCTGGCCGAGATGGACGGGTTCGATAAGTCAACGGGCATCGTGGTGCTGGCGGCGACCAACCGGCCGGAGACGCTCGACCCCGCGCTCCTCCGCCCCGGTCGGTTCGACCGCCAGGTCGAGATCCCGCTGCCCAACCTGTTGGAGCGAAAAACCATCCTCGAGGTCCACACTCGCAGCAAGAAGCTGGGCCCGGATGTCGACTTGGTAGTGGTGGCGCGGGGCACGCCGGGATTCAGCGGAGCCGACCTGGCCAACCTGGTCAACGAAGCTGCCATCGTGGCGGTGCGGGCCGGCCGCGACACCCTTGTTGCGGCGGACTTCGACGAAGCGCGCGATCGCGTACTCCTTGGCCGCAGGGACGCGACCAACGCCCTCCTGCCTGACGAGAAGTACGCCGTAGCCGTGCACGAGTCGGGCCACGCGCTGGTGGCCGCCTTGTCTGAGCATGCCGACCCGGTCGCCAAGGTCACCATCCTGCCGGCCGGCCAGGCACTGGGTGTGACCGAACAACTTCCGGTGGACGAACGTCATCTCTACCAGGAGAGCTATCTGAAGGATTCACTCGCGGTTCGCCTCGGCGGGCGGGCGGCTGAGCTACTAGTCCTAGGGCAGGCGTCGACAGGCGCCTCCAACGATCTGGCCGGAGCCACCGATTTGGCGATTCGCATGGTGAGGGAATACGGCATGAGCGAACGCCTCGGCCCGGTCGGATTTCCGAGCGGATCGCCGATGTATCTGGGCGGCGGGGAGCAGGTGCGTAGCCGCCCCTTCGCCGAGCAGACTCAGCGGGTCATCGACGAGGAGGTCTCGGATCTGCTGCGGGAGGCCGAGCGGCGGGCGCTGGCTCTGCTGACCGGGCACCGGGATGCCGTAGACCGGCTGGTCGAGGACCTCCTCACCCACGAGACGGTCGACGGCGACGCGGTCAAAGCCGCCATCGTGGGCAGCGGTCCCTCGAGCGGACCCGCCGACAGTGGCGGACTGTTGCCCCGCGTTCAGTACCAGACGAAGGCCGCCCCGCGGCCGGCGGCCGACGACAAGTCGCGCTAGGAGTCGAGTAGTGGCGCGAGGATGGTGGCCATGATCGACTACGCCACCATCGAGAGCGCGATTGGCCTCAACTGGTTCGAGGTCGACCCCGACCTCCAAGCCCGCGTCCGCCGGGACTGCCCGCCCGAAGACACGGCGTGGGCCACCGAGACGTTGCACCGCTTCGGCGAGCTGGTCGGCGGGCGCATCGCCCGCAACAGCGACATCATCGACGCCAACCCACCGCAGCTGGTCCGCTATGGCCGGTGGGGCGATGAGGTCAACGAGATCGTGCATCATCCGGCCACGCTCGACTCCAAGCGGGCGTTGTGGAACTCCGGATACGTCTCCGGGTTCGCGGGAGCCGAGGCCCAGCGAGGCCGCCCGGCGCCGTCCATCGTCCTCGGCGCCTCGAGCTACCTGCTCTCGCAGGCGGACACCGGGCTGGTGTGCAGTCTCGGCATGACCAGCGGCGTGGCCGGGCTTGTAGCCGCCTACGCGCCGGCCGACGTGCGGGAGCGGTTGCTTGCCGGCCTGCGGGCCGAGGATCTCGAGGACGGCACGGACGGCTCCATGTTCCTCACTGAACGGGACGGTGGATCCGACCTCGGCCATGCCGTGCACTGCTCGGCCCGGGACATCGGCGACGGGCGGGTGCTGATCGATGGGGAGAAGTGGTTCTGCTCCAACATTGACGGAGCGGCCATCGTGATGCTGGCCCGGCCCGAGGATGCGCCCGACGGATCTACCGGCCTCGGCCTGTACCTCGTGCCCCGGGTCCTCGAGGACGGTACGCGCAACAACATCAGCATCCGCCGCCTCAAGCCGAAGCTCGGCACCAAGAGCGTGCCGACCGGGGAGGTCGAGTTTCACGGCGCCGTTGGCTACGCGCTACGCCCGGTCAACCAGACAGCCGGGGGCACCGGCTCCGATGCCGGCGGCCTCAATCGTATGATGGAAATGGTGAACGGCTCGCGTTTCGGCGTGGCCATGATGGGGCTTGGCATCGCCCGCCGCTGCTTCCTGGAGGCCGTCATTTGGGCCCACCATCGCCGGGCGAAGGGCCGCCTGCTCGTCGATCTTCCGCTGGCCCGAGAGCAGCTCGTCGATCTGCTCGTCGAACTCGAGGCGGCATTCGCTCTCGGGTTCGAGTGCGCGGCGGCCGGCCGGTTCGCCGATGGCCCCCGGCTACGCCGCATCCTCGTCCCCGCCGCCAAGGTGCGCCTGTGCCGGCTCGGCGTCGAGGCGGCCGGCTTTGCCGTGGAGTTGCATGGCGGCAACGGCTATTGCGAGGACTGGGGCTTGACCCGCCAGCTCCGCGATGCCCAATGCCATCCCATCTGGGAAGGGACCGACAACATTTGTTGCCTGGACGTTCTGCGCTCGATGCGCCGCGACGCCGCCCACGAAGCAGTGCTGGCCCGCGTCGACCGGGTCCTTT
>CAXMLU010000202.1:0-1674 GCA_964194255.1 uncultured bacterium | reverse complement strand
GACGAGGCCGCTTGACATAGGAGAGAGGAATGGAGCTCTCCGCCGCCCACCGCGTCGCTGCCGGCTTCGCCGAGCTCGCTCAAGTCATCTGAAAGGAGGACGACAGGAAATCGACGCGGGTCCATCCACGACAACGCAACAGCGCTGTCCCGAATCCCAGGCGTTCGTCGAGTCCTGGTTCGGCCAGCAGTGTCAACGGCATTCGTTCTGCGTGCCTGGTTTAGAACTGCGGCCCTCGGGCAGAAAGGAAATGCGGTGCTCGCCGCGCCGACCTGAAGGGCCGCATCATGTCGCTAGACGAAACTGTCACCAAGGATCTTGTCGAGACACTCGAGGACGGAAGAGAGGGCTTCGCTCAGGGCGCCAAAAAGGTCGAGTCGTCCGGCAACGGTGAGGTGGCTGCCGTGCTTCGCCGGTTGAGTGAGCAGCGGGCCCACTTCGCGGCGGAGCTGCGCGGGCTGGCACGGGCCTACGGCGACGAGGCGGACGAGACCGGCTCGCTGGCGGGCAAGCTCCACCGAGGTTGGATGTCGCTCAAGGATGCCCTGGCTGGATCGTCGGCCGACGGCGTGCTCGACGCTGCCGAACAGGGTGAGGATCACGCCGTCGGCGAATACGATAAGGCCTTGCAAACCGACATTTCGCAGTCCCTACGTGCCGTCGTCGAGCGTCAGTTCAAGGATATCAAGGAGGCCCGCGACGAGGTCAAGTCGCTGCGCGACGCCCACCGTTAGCCGCGAGATAAGGGCGCGCCGTATGGCGTTCCAGGCATTTGCAGTGGGGACGTCCGCGGGACCGCACGTTACCCTTCAGGCCGGAACCACATACATCGATCGATACTGGAGCACCACGACTCGGGGCTCGGTGAAGGTCGCCGCCGTTCGACGTCGCCCATTCGCAGCGGTGGCCGAACGAAATGGTGGGCACACCCGTCTGCGGGCCGGGCGGGCAGCCGTGCTCGATTGGACCCGGCCGACGGATGCTCGCGACGATCTCGTCGCCGCGGTCGGCGCCGGCGTGGCAGTTGTGCAACTCGGGCTGTCACATCTCAAACAGTTGAGGGGCTACGTGGAAGCCGCAGGCGCGGTTCCCGTGGCCTGGTACCCGCCCGGTCGGGCCATGGTGGTAATGCGACACGAACGCGAGCTTGTCATCGACGAGAATCTCGAGGTGACGACAGCACAGGGGGCGTGGGCCAGGCAGCCAGAGCCTGTGGCACTGGCTCACGGCAGGCAATCCCAGCACTACCTCTCGCTGGGTCTTGGTCGGCAAGCTCACGATCTACTGTCCGAAGAAGGTGCAGGCGCATGGCTGGGCGTCACCGTCTGCGACGGGGTCGCGGTCGTTCCCGCGCAGTGGCGCCTCGACACCGGCGCCCGCGTTCCCCGGGCTGCCCTGGAGCGCATCGGACCGGTGTTACCGGGACCGGTGTGCCTGATGATTGACAACAGCGACAGTCCTCGTCCGGACCGCAAACTCGGGGTCATGCTGCGTGGCGGAGGCCAAGCGATCGATCAGTCAGCGAAGACAATCACGGTCGCGGTCACACCGTTTCGTATCACTACCTGGAACGGGTTCGACATCACGACAATCGATGCGGCGTGAGCCGGACAGGCGCTGTGCGCTGTCGCTGGCGGGGCCGCCTCAAGGCCCGGCTGCGGCCGATGCGCGGTC
>CAXMLU010000201.1:0-2057 GCA_964194255.1 uncultured bacterium | reverse complement strand
GCGCAGCGTTGGCGCTTCAGACCGCGCATCGGTCGTAGCGGCACGTCGGCGTGTCCTGGACCCGGCGATCCGGGACGCGCACGGCCCGCGGTTCTGGGGCGATCGTCGCGCGGTTTGGGACGATGCCGGGCCGTCGATCCTCCCGTCCGACGGTTGCTCGGGCTGGGTAGTCGACGACCTCGGATGCCATTGGGCTGCCCGTGCTCGCTGCATTGCGAGTCTCGGGCGCCATGTCACGCGATGACTTCGAAGAGGCGCCAGCTGCCCGGCACTCCTTTGAGGTCATGGTCGCCTCGGTCGACGAACTCCAGCTCCGAGCCGGCGACGAGGTCGACGACGGTTCGCGACGTGAGGACGTGTCCGGGGGACGCGAGGGCTTGCACCCGTTGCGCGATGTGCACAGCTATGCCACCGATGTCGTTGCCGCGCAGCTCTATCTCGCCGGTGTGCACGCCGATCCGCACTTCGACTCCGAGTGTCTTGACGGCGTCGCGGATCGTGCACGCGCAGCGGACGGCTCGGCCCGGTCCGTCGAAGGTGGCGAGGAAGCCATCGCCCATGTTCTTGATCTCCCGCCCCCGGCAGCGTTCGAGCTCGGTCCGCACGATGTTGTCGTGGGCGGTGAGGAGCTCCCGCCACCTCCGGTCACCCAACCGGGCGGCCTGTTCGGTGGAGTTCACAACGTCGGTGAACACCACGGTCGCCAGGACCCGGTCGACGTCGGCGACCGGAAGCCGGCCGGTGACGAACTCCTCAATGGCGTCGAACACCGGCCCGGTGTCACCCGCGAAGAACATCTTGTCCTCGCCGGGCAGCTCGAGGTGCCGGGCTCCATTGATGTGTTCGGCGACCCAGCGGCTCTGGCTGGCGAACCGCCAGTCTCGGCGGGTCACCACCAGGGTGGGGACGTTGATCGTGCCGATCACGTCGCGAACGTCGCCGTCGAAGATTCCTCGATATCGCCGGTAGGCGTCGTCGGGTGTGCAGTTCAGCCGCTCGCCCTTCGCCCACCACCGGCGCACGCGTTCGTCGCCGGCCAGGCTGGGAGCCACGGGGCTCAAGCTCATCCCGGTGCCCCATCCGTCCCTGATGTCCCTGAGCGCCTGTTCGTACTCCTCATCGGAGAACCCGTCGTAGTCTTCCGCGCACCGAATCCGGGCCGACGGGCAGAACAGCACGAGCGCCGTCGTGCGCTCGGGATGGGTAGCAGCGAAGAGCAACTCCGGCCCTCCCGCGAAACCCAGCACCCCGACCCGCTCACAGCCCAGCGCGTCGAGCAGCGCCACCATATCGTCGGCGCTGCTCTCCAAGATGTGGGGCTGGCCCGGCGGCAAGGGGTCCGACGCCCCCCGTCCCCGCCCGTCGAACCAGATGTGGCGGCTGAACGACGAGAGCCGGTCGAGGCAGCGGGCGAACAGGGGCTCATCCCACATGAGGTCGACCACGCCAACGGCATTCCAGGTGAGCAGGTCGACCGGACCGGCACCCACCATCTGATACGCGATGCGGCCGAGCCGCGTCTTGGCGTAGCTGGTCTCAACCGCCGGCACCCGCACAGCCTGCCCGTTCCTGGGGTCGACCGCTCAAATCCAACACCGTCGGCGCGGTCCGCCGTGCACGATGTCGTGACCACGACGCGGGCGCGTGTACCTGGACCACTCCGAACGACGGGTTCTTTGCCGCTGAACCAGCGTTTCGAGGGCAATCAGGCTTTGGGTTATTGGGATTCGTCTTCTGGGACACACTCCGCGACACGGTCGTAGGCTCCGACATGTGATGCGCTCCCAAAGGCGTCGAGGAAGCGCCCTCATCCCGGTACTGCCGCTCGAGCTCCGTCTGCACCCCCGACTCCCTCCCTCGATTCACTCACCTACATGGTGCCGCACCCGCCAACCCCGCAGAGGCAACTCCAGCTCATGCGCTTCCGCACCGCACTCCCGGCGGCACCCGCATATGCCGTCCAAGTTCAGGGCATCCACCATGAGGTCCTGCGCCACAGTGCCGGCGATTGGGGACGCTGAGATGCCGAGTGTCCGCGATTATGGGATGGTCGCTGG
>CAXMLU010000200.1:0-5936 GCA_964194255.1 uncultured bacterium | reverse complement strand
CGCCTTGACAACCATAGGAGCATCGTTCGGAGGCATGCCGGAAGCTGGCCACTCGCCCCGAACGCGCTCGCAGACCGACACCACGCCGCGCGCCCGATCGCCCCCTCGCGGACAGCCGGTGCCGCGGATCGTCCTGGCCTGGGGCCACGGTTCTGTGCGATGCGAACTCCCTCATGTGCCGAACGCTACGGCGATGCGGAGCGGTCACCTCGACGATCGCGTGGCGGCCTCACGTTCCGTAGTCATCTGGGTAGTCGGGCGCTGGACCGACATTGTCGGTGGCAACCCCGGATGCGGCGCGGCATTCGTTTGGAGTGGTCGATCCTTGGATCAGCTTTGCAGCATTGGCCGCGCCCCTCACGGTGGCCTCCCAGGACAGGGCATGACGGGAAAATGGCTAGGGAGCGGGGCTGACGCCGCCCCCCGCGGTCACCAGGTAGGCCTTCTGGTCATAGCTGGCATCTTCGGCTATCTCGACGATGAGGCTTCCCACCTGGTCGGGTGTGAGTGCGGGGCCTAGCCGGTCGAGAAAGGTGGGACATCGAGCCCGTCCCTTTCGGCGTATGCAGCAACCCCGACTGCGCCCGTGTCCGTGGCAGGGGTGAGTTGGGGCAGCACGGATACGAATCTGATACCGAGCGCGTCTCGTTGGGATTCGGCGGCCGCGTAGGCGCTGATGAAGGGAATCGTCGCCTTGGCGCCCGCGTACCCGCCGCTCATCGGCGATCCTCCGATGGCCGCGCCGTCGATGATGGCCCTTGCCCCGCTGCCCATCACTCCGGTCTACGCGATCTCGAAGGCCGCCGCGTTCAACCTGACGCAATCGCTGCGCGCTCTTCTGGCCGGACGGGGCGTGAGGGTTCATGCCGTCCTGACTAGCCCGGTGGACACCGATATGACCCGAGGCTTTGACATTCCGAAGGCCTCGCCGGAGTCCGTTGCGCGGGCCAGCGTCGATGGACTGCAGAGCGAGGAGGAGGACATCTTCCCCGATCCGATGTCGGAGTCCTTCGCAGACAGCTGGCGCAGCGGTCCGGCCAAGGCGCTCGAGCGCGAGAACGCCGCCCTCGTAGTGGCATAGCGCACGTCACAAGCGAAGGCACGTTACAAGCACGCTACTCAAAGCAGAGCACAACCATGACTGATCACAACTGGCAAGCCGTCCGGAGTGGCTTGCGGCACGCAAGAAGGTGCTCGAACGCGGAAAGGAGCTCACACGGCTCGGTGACGTCTATAACGAGGACCCGATCGTGTCGTCCGACATCGTCGGCTCGGCGGCGTCGTGCACGAGCTTGCCTGCCAGCGCCGCGAGCTGCCGTCGTCTACCACACATACTCGACCACCTGGCGCGAAATCGAGTTCCTGATGGGGTACTGCCCGATCCTCGACCGGGCACCCAAAGGTCGCGACGAGGGAGAGAGGCGTTCCAGGTCTGGATCCGCCGCCACGACGAGTGCGACCAAGCCGCAAGCGCAGGACCTCTGGCGCCGGCACGATGGTCGGGTCGGCGGTTGCAAGTCCTGGTTCAGACCGACGGGAGCGAGGCAGCATCGAGGACGCCATCACGACCGCCCGGCACTCAGCAGGCGAAAAGGAGGTCGGGGCGTTCGGGGCCGATATCGCTCGGACAGTGCTTGCAGGCGGCGCTGATAGGCGGCGCATCCGCGATCCATCGGCGACCGATGATTACCCCGAAGATGCGAGCGCCCGGCGGCGCCGGGCCCCAGCAACCCTCTTGGCCAGGAGGGCGGCCGCCAGGAGAACCACCGCGATCGCAAAGGCGAGTTCGCGCTCGACACTGACGTGACGAGTGCCGAGATCATCGGCGCGTATCTGCGTTAGCAGCAGCGAACGGAGAGGATTGCACCACGCTGGTCACGCCGACGCGACCCGCGAGCTGCTTGATGGCAAGAAGATGACTGCGTTGCCCTGAGGACCGCGGCTACGTGGCGGTTCGAGGGGGTACGCCGAGTGACGCCAGTTTGTGCCACGACCTCTCGACGATCAGCGGGTAGGTCTCCATGTAGTACGGCAGCGCTGCGCACGCCTGGTTGATCGCTGCGCCACGGCTGCGAGCGAGGGTGGAGTCGTCGACATCGAGGGCGTCGAGGAAGACACGGCGAGAGTCGTCGGTGAACAGCGGCGACCACACGACCTGGATGTCGACAGCGGGATCGCCGGCGCAAGCGGAACCCCAATCGACGATGCCGCACAGCCGGCCGTCGCGCACGAGACAGTTCCCCTCGAGGTCTCCGTGCACCCAGACCGGATCACCATCGTGCGGGAGTGCCGCCAGTGCTTCCTCCCACACTGCCGTGGCAGCCACTGCGTCGATCAGGTGGCTCGCGCTGTCGATGGCGCCGCGGGTCGACCGGTCATACTCGTGTAGTGGCCGGGCCCTGTTTTGGGCCGACGGAGCGTCGTGCGTCGGCACGGCTTGCAGTCTGCGGACGACTTCGGCCAGGTCGAGAGCGAACGAAGCCGGGTTCTCGACGCGGTCGAGTGCGGCGCCTTCGCCCGGTATCCACCGGTGCACCGCCCAGCGGTAGGGGTAGCCGTTGCCCGGCTCGCCGATGGCGATGGGCTCGGGTACGGCAACCTGAAGGTGCGGGGCGAGGCGGGGCAGCCACCTCGCTTCCCGCTCGATCTGTTCCGTCGCCCAGTGGATGCGGGGCAGACGCACGACGAGGTCGTCGCCGATGCGCCAGATGCCGTTGTCAGTGCCCCACGGCTCAACCTTTGTAATCGGCCGGCTCGCGAGATCGGGCATCTGCGCGGCGAGGAGCGATTGGACGAGCGCGTCGTCAACCTCGACTTCCTCATCGTGCATGTGGATCGCACGACGACCAGTCTGGTGGCCGCGTCCCTGCAGCGTCGACGGGATTACTGGAACCGAACGCAAACCACCACTGGCTCGAAGGCGGCGACGACCGGCTTCGGCGTCACCGGCTCGTTCAACCCTCTCGCCAGGCAACACGGCTCGGTATGGGGAAAAGGCTGGTCATGCCCGGCCAGCGTTCGAAGTCCAAGCCGCGGTCATGGGCGCCGAGATTCCCGACGCCGCCGGCGGCGGTCGGGCAGAATGGCGGGGTGAGCCCAGCCAGTGACGATCACTCGACCGGCGCGGAGGCGCCTGAGGAGAGCAGTGGTGCTGGCGATCACACGACCGAACACCTTCATGCCCGGCTGCGACGAATGGAACGGCTGCTTGATCCTGAGCTGAAGTTGCTGCACAGGGCCGAGGAGGGTGTGCTGATCCCGTCGTGGCGTCGGGTCACGCAGGGCGAGCCTCGTCTGCCCGTGACCATGACGGTGGCGGTCGCGATCGCGCTGCAGTTGTCGCTTCCTGATGCTGTAGCACCCCATCCTCGGTGGCTGCTGCCCGGACTCGCTGGTCTTCTTTTGGTGGGTATCTTTGCCGCCAACCCGCGGCGTATCGACCGCCCCTCGCCCCCGCTCCGCGCCGCCAGCCTGGTTCTTATTGCAATCATCAGTTTTGCGAACGGTTGGTCGGCCCTCCGCCTTATAGACCGTCTCATCAATGGCATGGCGACAAAGAATCCGAGGACACTTCTGGCCACCGGCGCCGTCATCTGGCTGACCAACGTGGTGGTGTTCGCGCTGTGGTATTGGGAATTCGACCGCGGTGGACCGGTGGCAAGAGCGCAGGGAACGAGCAAGTACCCGGATTTCCTGTATCCACAGATGGACAGCCCAGATCTGGCCCCTCCTCACTGGGAGCCGGCATTTGTGGACTATGTGTATGTGTCGTTCACCAATGCCACCGCGTTTAGCCCTACCGACGTCTTGCCTCTTAGCCGCTGGGCCAAGCTCGCCATGATGATGCAATCCGCGGTCTCGGTTGCGACAGTGGCGCTGGTGATCGCCCGGGCCGTGAACATCCTGCAGTAGCGCTGCGTCTTTGCGTCTTTGCGTCTTTGCGTCGGTTCGTCGGCGTCGCCACCACTGCGTCCAGCGGCGTCAGAAGAACTTCGGGTCGCTGGCGGACACGATGAAGGTCTCGATCACGTCGCCCTTTTTCGATGTGGTCGAGATCTCGCACGGGGCCACGTTCCCTACCTTCCGACACGACGGCAAGATGCCCGTTGTCCCGGTGTGTCCGAATTGGTCAACGAACGGCGTGGGCGAGGAGTAACAGATCTCGAACTTGTTCTTGTTCCGCCCGGCGACCGCCGCCTTGGCGATGGTGAGGACCACGTGCTTGGGTGCTGTGAAGGAGCCCTGCGTGGCAAAGGTCGTCACGGCGGGGGCGTGAGCGAACGTGTCGCCGCAGCTGATGGTGTCCTGACCGATGTTGATGATGATCGTGCCGCCGGTCGAGGACGTGCCGGTTATTGACGAGCTCATCGAGTTGGGCACGCTGGCCGTCGCCGTGCACGACTGGTTGGGCTGGCAGACGGCCACTCCATTCGCCCACGTCACGGACACGGTGTTGGAAGTGACTGTGCCGCTACCGTTCGTTACCGAAGCCTGCACACTGTAGGTGCCGACCGTCGAGCCGGTATAGGTGAATGACGCGTTGCCGCTCGTGTCCGTCACCCCCGACCCAGTGAGTCCGATGTTGGGGCCGGAGATCACCGAGAAGTTGACGGTCACTCCGGAGAGCGGAATGTTGCAGCTGTTGGAGAAGTTGGCAGTAACGGTCGCCGGCGATCCGGTCTGATCGCTCTGGCTGCTGGGCGCCAGCGTCAGAGATGATCCCGGACATGCGGCTGTACCGATCAACGTCCACTGGTTGGACTCGTTGGTGCCTGCACAGCTGCCTGGGTCGACGCCACCCGTGTTGAGAACTTGGGCGGTATCGCTGAACGAGGTTTTGGTCCCGCTGATGGTCACGTCGACGGATGGGATGATGCCGTCAGGGGTGCAGTTGCCGGCACTCGGCACGTCGGATGTGTCCAAAGTACCGTCGTTGACACATCCGGAGGCGGCGCCGCTGATTGTCTGGGTGACGATGAGTTGCCCGCCGGCGGGGACGGTCTGGGCCGACCAGAGCGAGAACGGGCAGGTGCCGATGTTGACCGTAATTTTGTCGATCGAGAGCGACGTATTGCTGTTGTTGACGAGCCGTACGGCGCCCGCGTCATACGCACAGGAAGAGGTGGGATTGCAGCCCTGGAAGTTCACGCCCGAGTCACCGAACCAGGGGGTCGGGAAGTGCGACGCACTGGCGTGAACGGAGTCGGCGTAGCCGACATAGACGCCGAGATTGCTCGCCGCGTGAGCCGCCGGCGCGGCGACCGTCGCCCAGCCGACGAGTAACAAACTCAAGCTCGCGGTCGCCAACTCCGCCTGCAACCGCCTGCCCCTGGAAAACCGCATGGTCGCCCCCCTGCCCCGATAGCATCGCGCGCGTGACCGCCGGCGAAGCGCGGGCCTATCGTAGACGCTCAGCCTGATTCGTCAACCCTTTCCCCTCCGCCCGACCACGCAGAGCGCTCTATCGAACGGAGTCGCTCCGCCGGGAAAGAAAGGTGCGCTGCGCCACGCCGGTGATTTGGGTACGCGTTCCTTGCGGCGTGGCGGAGGGCGCGAAAGCTCGGGATTTGGGGGGAGGTCCCTGAGCATGGGGCCGAAAGCGGGACCAAGATCCCGCAAACGTACGCGAACGCCCATCTCGCAAGAAATCGACGCTCTCCTCGATCGGATTCGCCACAGGATGCATGTACCCAGAAGTCGGCGTACCTACCCTGACCCTGGAGTGCTTTTGCCGTAGGCTTGTCTTGTTTGGGTCGGTCGAGGGGTGCCGCCGCCGACAGCGGCAAAGAGGGTTCGGGGCAACAGTGGCGGCAAGTGGGGCCAGAGCTGGCGATGGAGCGACCTCGTACGCTCCCTATCTCCCACGGCTGGTCGTCGAGTGGCTTTTTGAGGGGGCGCAGGGCCGGTTTTGCACGGGAGAGGGGACCCCCCTCTTT
>CAXMLU010000199.1:0-3723 GCA_964194255.1 uncultured bacterium | reverse complement strand
GGCGGTGGCCCGCCAGCAGACCGGCGGGATCAGGGTGCGGGTCGGCACCCACGGCCTGGCCGTGGCCACGTTCTTTCACCGCACCTCCCGGGACGGCGACCCGCAGATCCACACCCACTGCGTCATCCCCAACCTGGTCCAGCGCCCCGACGGCACCTGCGTCGCTTTGGACGGCTCCGCCTTGTACGAGTGGAAGAAAGCGGTCGGCTCGGTGTATCAGGAGCAGCTGCGCCGGATCCTGACCGAACGGCTCGGTGTGGAGTGGGGACCGGACCGCAACGGCACCCGCGAGATGGTCGGCTTCACCACCACCCAGCTGCGACAGTTCTCGAAACGGACCACGAAGATCGAGGCGCTGCTGGAGGAGTGGGGGGTTGACGGCGACGACCGGGAAGCGGCCATGCGGGCCGACGAGGCTGCCTCCATGCGCACCCGCACCAAGAAGAACAAGACGCTGACACCGGCGTTGCTGAGGGGGAGGTGGGACACCGAAGCCGCCGAGGTGGGCATGCCGGTCGGTGACGCCCTGTCCCAACTGGTGTGTGGTCGGGTGGTGGGACGAGACGGCATCGACCGGCACCAGGTGTTCTCCCACCTCATCGACGGAGAGGTGGGGTTGTGCGCCCGGCGGGCCCGGTTCAGCGAACCCCACGTCGTCGAAGCCATCGCCGCCCTCGGGGCCGGGCAGCTCACCGTCACCCAGATCACTGCTCTCACCGCTGACTTCCTCGCCTCAAACCACGTGGTCCGGCTTGTCGATGTCGACCAACCGGCACGGCACGGACCCCGGTGGACGACCGCCGCCCACCTCCAACTCGAGCACCAGGTCCTCGACGGGCTCGCCACCCTCCACCACACCACCGTGCCCGGCCCCGGCCAGGCCGCCATCGACCACGCCATCGCCGCCGCGCCACATCTAGGCGACGATCAGGCCGCGGCGGTGCGGGCGTTGTGCGAGCCCGGGCCGGCGTTGCGTGCCCTGGTCGCCCCGCCGGGGTTCGGGAAGACCACCACCGTTACCGCCGCCACGGCCGCTGTTCGCGCCGCTGGCTGCCCGGTGTTGGCGGTGGCGACAACCAACCAGGCGGTCAACCAGCTCCGGGAGGCCGGGTTGGATGCCTGCACCCTCACCCGGCTGCGTCTGGACCTGGCCGACACGCGCCTGCCGGCGGGGGTGGTGGTGATCGTCGACGAGATCTCCCAGGTCGCCACCGCCGACGCCGCGTGGCTCACCGCCGCAGTAGCGGCGACGGCGGGCGGGCAGCTGTGGTGCCTCGGCGACCACAAACAAGGACGGGCCGTCCGCGCCGGCGGCCTAGCCGGCGAGATCAACCACCTCATCACCCAAGGCCAACTCCGAGTCGGACACCTCACCGTGAACCGCCGCCAGCTGAACCCGGCCGAACAGCACGCCCTCCACCTCCACCGCCAAGGCCGAGCCGCCGACAGCCAAGCAGTCCGCAACCAGCATGGCTGGGAACACGACCACGGCACACCTGACGCCACCCGCCAAGCCATGGCCCAAGCCGTCGCCGCCGACATCAACCGGCACGGCGCCCCGAACGTCGCCGCCCTGGCGGTGTCACACGCCGACTGCGAAGACATCGCCGACCGCATCCGCCAGGTCCTCACCGGCGAAAGCGTCATCGGCGGCCCGACGATGACCGGGACCGGCTGGGGTGCCCGGTCGCGGTGCTACCAGGGCGGCGACCGCATCCTTCTCCACTGCAGCTTCCAGGGCGGAGACGTGCGGTTGCACAACGGGACGGTCGTCACCGCGACCAATGTGGTCGACAACGGGATCAGCGTCGTCGACCCTGCCGGGCGGAAGCTGCTGCTGCCCCGCGAGCTGGTGGAGGGGTGCCGGATCGACGGGGCACCGAACGTGTCGCACGGGTGGTGCCGGACCATCGACGGCGCCCAAGGCGCCACCTTCACCCAAGTCCACCTCCTCGCCGGCAACAACCTCGACGCCGGCACCGGCTACGTCGGCCAATCCCGCGGCCGCCTCCCCACCCACACCTGGAACCTCACCCCATTCGACTTGGGCGACCACGGCGGCCAACAAGTCCCCGAGCGAGACGGCGCCGAGGAGACCCTTTCGGCCCTGCAACGTCAACCTGACAACCGGTTCGCCGCCGACAGCGACCCGTGGCGGCTCGACCGGCAGCTCACCAACGAACGAGCCCAGCATCAGATCATCATCAACAACCGCCCGCCCGACGTCGCCGCCGCGCTCGCTCCGGCCAAAGCAGCCGTCGACCGGGCCGCCGACACCCTCGCCCAGGCGGAGATGCGCCTCCGCCTGCGACATGACGAGCTCGACCGGATCGGCCCGCTCACCCGGCTCCGCCGCGGCGGCCGTCAGCAGACCGCTCGAACGGAACACGCCGTCGACCACGCCGCCGTCGAGGTCGACACCGACCGCGCCCTGCTGCGTCAGCGCCAGGTCGACTACGACCGGCTGGCCGACACCGCCCAGAGGCGACAAGCGTGGGACCGGCAACATGGTTGGCGGACGGCCAGGGTCGCCGACATCGACCACGAGCTGGCGGAGCACTGGACGAGCGCTGTGCTCGCGGCGGTCGCCGAAGGCGACCCCCTCGCCTTCGGCACCGACAAGCTCCGCGACGCCTACCACCACGTCAACGACCTACGACAGCGGATCGCACTGTCGGCACCCCCCGACCGGAGCAGCCAGCTCGCCCACGCCGACCAGACCGTCAACCACCGCCGGCAGCTCGTCGATCACGCCCAAAAAGGGTTGCGCACCGCCGAGAACAACCTCGATCAGGCCGGGACGCTGCGGTGGGGGCGACGCGACGCCCAACACGTCGCCGGACGAGACGTCGCCGCCGGCCAACGCGACGTCAACGAGGCAACCAAACAGCTCGACGTCGCCCAACGGGCCCTCGCAGCCGAAAGGACCGCCGAAGCCGAACGGGCACGCACCATCGCCGGCACCGAACCACGCCGCAGGCAGCTCGACCAAGCCGCCAAGACGCTCGGACACGCCGTCCGCCAAGCCCGCACCAACCGGGTCATCGCCGCCGCCAACAGCCAACCCGGCCGCCACCCCCTCCACGACACCCTCGGGCCGCCGCCGCCGGGGGCGCCGGCCCGTGCGGTGTGGTGCGGCCTCGCTGACCGCATCGAAACCGAGCGCGACCGACACCGCGACCCAGCCCCTGAAGGTTCCGACAGGGACCTCGCCCGCCGGGCCTACCGCCTGGCCCAAGGCCCAAACGACCTCGACCGCCTCATCGACAATGCCCCCGAAATCATCAACGCCGCGAACGGCGGGCGTGACGGCGCGCGAACCCCTGACGATCCGGAGGATTGGGGTGCTGCTCTCGATGAGGCCGTGGCAGCCCGCCAGCGACAACTTGGCCGATCCATCTCGAGAGGCATGGAGCTCGGGTTGTAGAAGGCGCGAGGGCTAGCCGTTCGTCGCCGGCCGAGATGATCGACACGGTCGGGAGGGAAGGGACCTTGACCTCGGGCTCGTCGATGCGCCGACGCTGTGCTGGAACGCCTACAGGTCAGTTGCTCTCCAGCACGAACAATGCGAGGAATCCAACGAAGAACATCGCAGTGAGTAGCGGGGTGTCGTTTGCTTCGTGGGCGTCGACGAGGAGCTCCTCGGTCACGAGGTAAAGCAGTGCGGGCGGCTCCGAAGGCGAGCACGCCAGCGAGAACCGCGTGTGAAGCATGGCTCAGCAC
>CAXMLU010000198.1:0-7867 GCA_964194255.1 uncultured bacterium | reverse complement strand
GTTGGCCTCCGCGTTGAGGAACCGGCTGTTGCGGCGGGTGGAGTTCAGCTACGGGCTGTTCACCGGCGCCGAATGGGCGGTGTGGATCTCGCTCCTCGTCTTCGCCTACGGGCACGGTGGCGCATCGGCAGCAGCGGAGATCGCCCTCGTCCAGCTAATTCCGTGTGCCCTCCTGGCGCCCGCTCTCGGCGCGGTCATCGATCGGAGGCGACCTGGACGAATCCTTCTCGTCGGCTACTTCGTCCAAGCCACCACGATGGCCGGAGTGGCCGTGGCTATCGCGACCGGCGCGCCGGTCTGGATGACGTTTGCGCTCGCTCCGTTGGTCTGTATCGGGATCACCGTGACGAGGCCCGCCCAGGCGGCCCTCGTCCCGTCGATCGTCCGAACCCCGGAGGAACTTACCGCGTCGAATGTGATTGCCGGTTGGGTGGAGCATGCCGGCCAGCTCGCTGTTCCCGCGGTCGCTGGCCTACTGCTCGCGGTGAGCGGGCCGGCGCTGGCCGTTGCCATGGCCGCGGGAATGGCGCTGTTGGCCGGGATCCTCGTGGTGCGGATACCGGAGCCGGCGTCGGCGCCCACCGACCAGACGCTGACGGCCAGGCTCGGTTCCAACCTGGCCGCGGCGTGGCGCGATCCGTCAACTCGTCTGCTGCTTTCCCTCGATGTCTTCTATCAAGCATTCATCGGCTCGCTTGATCTGCTCTGTGTGATCCTGGCGGTCAGCGTCCTCGGTCTCGGTCAGGGGGGAGCCGGCTACCTGAATGCGGTCGTCGCCGCGGGCGGTCTCGCCGCGGGTGCGATTACGGCGCTTCTCGTAGGCAGACCCCGATTGGTCGGAGTCATGCTCGCTGGCATCTTGGGCGCCACCGTCGCTCTCGCCCTCCTCGCCGTCCATCCCACGGTGGCGGGCGCATTTCTCCTCCTGGCGGTGGTCGGCCTGTCGGGCAGCGTGTTCGATATCACCGGACGAACGCTCTTGCAGCGCACGGCCCCGTCGGACGCGCTCGCCGGGATCTTCTCGGTGCGCGAGTCGCTCATGAACGTCGGCTTGGCGATCGGGACCGTCATCGTTCAGGTCGCAGTGTCCGCGGGTGGCTATCGGACCGCGTTGGTCGCGCCGGCCGGTTTCGCCCTGCTACTCGTGGTCTTGTTGTGGCGACCACTGAGCGCCATCGACGATGCGGCGGATGTCCCACAGGTGGAGATTGCGCTTCTGCGGTCGATTCGTATATTCGGAGCGCTGCCCGCTCCGGCCATCGAGGGTGTCGCCCGACACCTGGTGCCCCTCGTGGCACCGGCCGGGACCGTCGTGGTCCAGGAGGGGGACGCCGGCGATCGCTACTACGCCGTTGCCGATGGCGTTCTGACCGTCCACCGCGATGGCGAACAAGTGGCCACTCTGGGGCGCGGTGACGGCTTCGGGGAGATCGCCTTGGTGCGCGCGATCCCCCGTGTCGCCTCGGTGATCGCACGCTCCGATTGCCTGCTCTACGAGCTCGACAAGGAGCCGTTCGTGCTCCTCCTCACGGGTCACCCGGCCGCCGCCCAGGAAGCCAAGGCGACGGCGACGCGTCACATCGGTCGCGAGCCATAACAGCCCAGGTGACGGGCACAGCCCAGGTGACGGGCACGTCTTCGCCGCGACCGTGGCGAGGGCATGTGAGTCAGACCGTCAGCCCCGGACGGCCAGCCGGGAGCCGAGGTGGGTGTCGTCCTCGTGGGCTCCCGGGGTGCCTTCGGGCGGCGTGTAGACGTAGGTGACAACGCCGTCGATCACCCGGGTTGGTAACACCACCGCCCGGCTGTCGGCCCGGGCAGGACCCCGCTGGCAACGCCGTCGAGGCTGAACTCGGCCCCATGCCAGCTGCACACCAGCGCGTCTCCCTCTCGCTCAAGAGGACCCCCGAAGTGCGGGCAGCTGTCGAGGTACACCCGCGACTTCCCGTCAACTTTGGTGACGAGCACCTGCCGCCCGAAGAAGTCAGCGGTGACCGTGCCAGTGTCGGGAACCTCGTCCGCGGCGATAAGTGGCTGCTCCATGTCCTGCCTCCCGGATCTGCTAGTTATGTGACTTGTCACGATGTTCGCATACCCGTGACTATTCACGCAAGTGGTATCATCGAAGTCGTGCCATCGGACGCCGACTCTGTGGCCGCGTGGCGTGCCCTCCTTCTCGCCCAAAACGCTGTGCTGCGCGCCATCGACGAAGAGCTGGACTGCGCCGGCGCGGTGCCGCTGCATATCTACGACGTCCTGCTCGAACTGAATGGCGCCCCCGAGCGTCGCCTGCGCATGAAGGAGCTCGCCGGCCGTACGGTGCTCACCCGCAGCCGGGTAAGCAAGCTCGTCGACGAGCTTGTCGGTCTCGGACTAGTGGAGCGATGTGACGACGTAACCGACCGGCGAGGCTCGGTCGTGGCCATCACCGTCGCCGGTCGCCGCGCCCTGAAAAAGGGCGCACCTGTCTACCTCGATGGCATCGTCCGCCATTTCACCGCGCACCTCACCGGCACTGAGGCAGCCACAGTTACGACCGCGCTGCAGCGAGTCGTTGGCGCCCACCAGTTGCTGATCAACCGACGATCCAGTCGCTGACGCGGGCGATGTTAACCCTAGGCGGCAGATGTTCACATGGCAGACAAAGAGCGGACAACTCGTGCCTTTACTGTGGATGGCGTGCCTACTCGCACAGCAGGAGAACAGCGATTAGTCGCCCTGGAGGGCTGCTCTAACTTCCGCGACGTGGGCGGCTACCCCGCAAGTGAGGGCCGGCCCGTCCGTTGGCGCAGGCTCTGTCGGGCCGACGGACTCCACCGTCTGACCGGCGCCGACCTCGAGACTCTGGCTTCGAACGGCTTGCTCACCGTGCTTGATCTTCGCACTCCGGAGGAGGTCGGTGATCGCGGCCGGGTGAGCGAGGAAGTCGCGGTCACCTATCACCACCTCCCCCTCGTCGACGTGCTCCCCGACCGCGAAGACCTGGCCGTCTGGCTCGATGCCGACACCATCGCCTCGCGCTACCGAGAGATGCTGGAGAGTGGCACGGATGCGGTTGCGAGGCGTTGGCCATCCTCACCGATCCATCTGCCTATCCCGCCGTCGTCCATTGCGCGGCCGGGAAAGACGTTGATCTGAGGGAAGCCGATGGGGTCGCCAACCCGGTAGCCGACCAGGTCCGTGCCCGTAGCGAGGAACAGCCACTGGCTCGATGACGACCACACGGGACTCCATGGTCCGTTGATGGCGCCGGGCCGGAATGGAGTACGTGCGACGTCCATGCCCCATTCATCCGAGCGCCCGCACGTGGACGACATCGAGCATCATCCCCCGCGGCCGGGTGATGACGTGCACGATCACATCCGCGACCCACGCCCGCAGAGCCACCACAGATCACCACCACTCTGTCCCGGTAGCTGCCGGGCATAGCCATGACCTTCCGGGCCACCCGACCGGGGCGGACCCGGGCAACCTAGCTGTGCTCGGCAGCGGAGCCAGTGACCGCCGGGAGCCTGCGAACCACGTCGCCAATCCGGACCGGGCCGGGGACGACGACCCAGGCGTTGGCGCCCCGAAGCCGCAGCTCACGGCCGACCGGAGAGTTCACGAATCGGAGGGCGTCTACTCCAAAGCGCGCGGAGAACTTGTGGCAGCCGGTATGAGGCTTGAAGCTGATCTCGATCACGGCGGAGCCAAGCGCCAGACGGCTACCGATCGGAAGGTTGGCCTCACTGATGTCAAAGTCCATGTAGAGCTGATCGCCAGCGAGCGGCCAGCGGTCACGGTTCCCAGCGACGAGGGCGACGGCGCGGGCATTCATGATCGTGATCTGCTCGTCCCGGGGAATCCGGCCATCGGAACTCCGGCGCATGGCGCGTTCTCGCCACGTGTCGCCGACGAGGCCGTCGACGTCGTCGAGAGTGGCGAAGTCGAGCACTTCGCGTGCGTCGACCTGGGGCCGCCTGACGATGAGCTCGATCCTCCCCTGATCGCTCGGGGAGCTGCGGACGTGGTCGATCCCTTCCTCGAACGCCGTCGCCGTGAAATGTTCCATCCCGCCTATCTTGTCGCACCGCCCCGGAGTTCGCGAAGTTTTCGCGGGTGGCGGCACCGGCTAGGCCGTGGTGACCACGATCAAATTCTGATACCGCGCGGACGGAATCTGGTTGCCGACCGCCCAGACGGGCTGGCCGGCGACGCTCCTGGCCACCCCCGCCAGGGCGTCATTGGGGCTCGGGTTGGTAATGGCCACGATGCCCCACGCCGAACCGTTCCAGTGCTCGGTCAAGGTCTGGGTGTCGTGAAACTGTTGAGCGTGCTGCCGACCGCCCAGACATCGTTGGTGCCGAATGCGGCCACGCCCGACAGCGTGTTCTGGGCGTTGTTCGCGGTGGGAAAGGGGCTGGGAACGAGGCTCCACGTCTTGCCGTCCCATGCTCGGTGAGATCGGCCCGGCGTGCGGGGCCACGAGCACCAACGTGATGGCGGCGAGCGCCAGAAATGCGGGCAGCGCGACCAGTCCGTCGAGCAGTCGGGCGGCCAGGCGTTTTCCCGGGTCTGCCAGCGACCCTGGTCCAGATGCCGGTCGTCCATATTGGGCGCCCTTCCATGGCGGTGGTGCGTAGCCAGTGGGGATCCAACCTGCACCGGTCCAGAACAACCCCCGTCCAGCGAATACTGCGGCGGGACCGGGTTGGTCACGAGTGCCCGCGGCGGGCGCGGGTGGCGGCCGCGGTCACGCCGGCCAACGCGGGCATGGCGACGACGACGGCCGCCACGAGTGGGCCGGCCGATGCCGAACGGGATGTCCGTCCGGTGCGACCGCCCGATCCGAGCCCACCGCGGCCGGGGTCGTCGTCGTCGGCGCCGGACCCGCACCGCTCGTCGGCGGGGGACCAGGCGTGGCGGGCGCCCGTCGCGGCGGCAGCGGCACCGAACGGGTCCTGGCCACCACTCCGCCGGGTGCCTGGAGGTGCTGTCGCTGGCGCGCCATTGTGCGCGGGCGGCGACGAACTGGTGGCGGCGACGGCAGGCGTTCCTGGGGTTCCGCCTCCACTCCCGTCACCGCCGCCCGCACCACCGCCGGCCCCGCCACCGAAGTGGCGGCCACCGCCGCCGCGCTGGCCGCGTCAAGGTTCAGGCGGCCGTGTCGATGAAGTTTCTGTTCTCCCGGACGCTAGCCGCGGCCTGACGGTGGACGCCGCCGGCCGTCCGCGCGACTACCGACGAGGCGACGCTACGTCGGCGCGATGAGCGTGGCCACGTCGCCGAGGCCAGGCCACTCCGGTGATTCCTGCACGCAGCGAGCGAACAGCCATAGCAGGAGGCGCTCCGCGTCCAGATCGAGCAAGCCGGCGAGGCGGCCCACCAGACCCCTGGGGTCGGCGTGTAGCCGGCCATCGCAGTTGAGCATGTGCTGGAGGGCGTCGTAGGTGGGGTCGCCAACGTATGGCTTGGGGTCAATCACCAGCCACGGTTCCCGCTCGGCGGCCAGAACATTCTCGGCGTGCAGATCGGTGCAGAGGAGCACGCTGCGCTCGGCTGTGGAAGCCAGGCTGCGAAACAGCGCAATACCGTCACGGGCCAGGCCGGGATCGAGCGTCGACAGTCCGGCGGCAACCTTCTGATCGAATTCGTCTGCCCACTCATCGCACATGAGTTGCAGAGGTCGGAACGGGTGCCCATCCGGCGGTTCCTGCCAGAGTCGCTTCAGCAGCCCGGTGATGACAACGTCTTGTTCAGTCTCCGGTCGCGACGCCAGCGTGGTGCCCGGCCTGCACCGCTCCATGAGCAGCGCACTGGTGGCGCCGAATTCCTTGGCGGCATGGAGCCGCTCCGCGCCCCGACCATCCCAGTACTGAAGCGCGGGGGCTTCGTGGGCCGCCTCGGTGTGCCGCCATGCCACCTTGAGGACCAGGTCGTCGCCCGCTTCGTTGCGGGCCGGCGCCACCCAGGCGGTCTGCCCGCCGGGCTCGAACGGTTCGCCCAGCCGCAGCGACCACATCTTGGCGAGGTCGGCCACCACCGACGGCAGGGCCGCGATCCACGCTTGGCGGCGATGGTCTGGCTCCCTGGCGACGGCGTCAGCCAGGTTCTGGGGGATTCGGAAAGGCGCCACGAGAGAATCCTGGTTCTCGGCGCGTCCTCCCGCTCCTCATTTGCCATCGCCGGGCGGCTTGACCCAGGTGAGGGAGTAACGAAACAGAACGTGGCGGCGGTACCGGACGAGGGGTAGCAGGCGCGTCGCGATGTCCCGCGTCTCGGCGTAGGTCTCGGGCGGTGGCCACACACTGGGGGCGGAGTGCTCCCAGTAGGGCTTGGTCCGTTTGAGCAGACGAGATCCGATGACAGCCGCGATATCGAAGGCGAGGTCTCGCGGGTACTGCGACCGGGCCAGCCCGACGACGACCAGGGTTCCGCCCGGCCGGAGGAGCTCTCGCATCCGCTCCAGGCCGGTAGCGGTGCCCATGTGGTGGAGCGCGGCGACCGAGCCGATGAGATCGAAGGAGGCCGGCTCGAACGGGTAGGTAAGTACGTCGCCGAGCAAGTACTCGATGCCGGCGCTGGGCTGTTGTCGAGCGAGGTCGATACTCGGTTCATCGAGATCGATGGCGGTGACCCGGGGCACGACCGCATGGAGCTGGCGGGCGAGCATTCCTTCGCCGCAGCCTACGTCGAGGGCGTTTGGGCAGCCGGCTGGAACGGCGCGCAGGATCAGCGGGTGGTAGTGGATGTTGTGGTTCCACCGATCCGGCGGCCCGGACGATTCCCCTCGCACGACAGCGGGACAACCTAGGCGGAGGTCCGGGCCGAAGAGTGCCCACCGTCGCCAGTGGTCACGTACCGTGGCATGGTCTCCGTTGACGGTCCGACTGGATTCCGCCCGCCAGTGCGGTTGCTATAACAGGGACAGTGACGGTCTCGAAGAGCAGGGGGGCCGGCAGGGTAACGCCCGAAAGGGACGGCGTCACCCCTTCCGCTCAGATACGTGCCCTGCGATCGGTCCTGAGCCTCACCCAGGAGCAGATGGCGCAGGAACTCGGCGTGTCCTTTGCCACCGTCAACCGGTGGGAGACGGGAAAGCGGGTTCCATCGCCGGGCTCGCAGCGGCGGCTCGACGCATTGGAGTCCAAGGCGGAGGCCTCCGTCGTCGCCGCCGCCGACCACGACCTGCGGACGCCCGGCCTCCTCGTTCCGCCCACGGCTTTCATTGGCCGGACGGCGGAACTGGCCGAGCTAGACAGCCTGCTGCGATCGTCCCGCGTGCTCACGCTGACTGGCCCGGGTGGATGCGGTAAGACGCGATTGGCCTTCGAACTCGTCCGTCGGTCCCGACGAGAGCAGGACGACGTGACGGTGGTCGCCCTCGACGGGGTGCAGGATCCGTCCCTGTTGGTGACTGTCGTCTCGAGCGCGTTGGGTCTCCGCGACGCACCCGGGGTTTCCCCCGAGGCGCACGTCCTCGCTCATCTGGCCGGACGACCGCGACTCCTGGTCCTCGACAACTGTGAGCATATGGTCGATACCGTCGCAGGGCTGGTGACGGCCGCGATCGCCGCCGCTCCCGACCTGATTGTGCTCGCCACCAGCCGGACCGTGCTCAACGTGGCTGCGGAACGAGTGTGGCCCGTCCCCGCCCTTCAGCTCCCGGGCCTCGGAGCGGAGGCGGCAGATGTCGCTCGCGCCGATGCCGGCCGATTGTTCGCCGAGCGGGCCAGGAGCCGGCGGCCGGATTTCGCGGTCGACGGCGGAAGCGCGGAGGCGGTCGCGAGGATCTGTCATCTTCTCGACGGGCTGCCGCTGGCCCTTGAGCTGGCGGCAGCCTGGACGGCGGTGCTCTCGCCCACCGATATCGCAGAACGGCTGG
>CAXMLU010000197.1:0-3233 GCA_964194255.1 uncultured bacterium | reverse complement strand
CATACACCACTCGTCGGGACTCAACTGCCTGCCTGGTCAGTGCATCCAATCTTCGGCCGTCGCCGACCGGCGAAGATCGGCCCCCTCCGACCAGCATGGCACACGACTATGTTCCTTCGTCGTGGGCACCTTGACGCGAATCGCTCCGATCTTTGCCGTCCGCGATGTGAGCGCCTCACTTGCCCACTACCAGCGGCTTGGCTTCGCAACCGGGGAGTACGGGGGCGGAGGGTACGGATTTGCGACCCGTGACGGAATCGAGATCCACCTCGGACTTGTGCCCGAAGACGACCCGTGGGCCATCCGAAGTACTGCCGATCTTTGGGTTGACGACGCGGATGAACTTGCTCAGGAATGGCGCATTGCTGGAGCGGACGTGCGACCACCCGAGGACACTGACTGGGGACAGCACGAGGGTGTTCTCATCGATCCCGACGGCAACATCATCCGATTCGGCTCGCCGATGGGACACTCGGACACTGTCGAGCGGTAGCCGCACCTCGCTGCTCGCTCCGCTGGGCCGCCGGCTGCGACGGAACAGCAGCTTTCGACCCAGCCGGTGCTCATGGCCGCGTGACCGATGAGTTCTCGGTCCACATGGCGTCTGTAGACCGAAGACCTCGGACACTAGATCAAGGAGACGATCCGATGCCCTTTCGCCCGTATCTAGCGTTCGCTGGCAACTGCCGTGAAGCTTCACCAGCTACCAGGAGATCTTCGGCGGCGAGCTCGTACTCCGAGCCATGAACGACATGCCCGCCGACGCCGGGCTCCGCCTCCCGGGGCGAAGCCCGACGCCATCATGCACGCCGCTCTAACCTCCGGCGATGACCTGCTGATGGGCGCTGACGACCCCATGGGCAACTCTCGACGGAATGCCTATTGGCGAGACCTTCTTCTCACCCGCCTTCGGCATGTGCACGGACCGGTTCGGCACCCCGTGGATGGTCATGGTCGAGATGGTCATGGGGTCCTGAGCGCCGAACCGGCCAGGTTGAGGGCGATTCGTCCTCGGCGCCGAGCGCGACCGAACCGACGAAGCAACCCCCGTCAGCTTCTCGCCGAGAATGCTTCGCAGGCGCTTAGCCGCTTCGAGTCCGAACGCTCCGACCGTGCCGCAACCACTGCCGTGAGTGAGTCAGGAGATGGGCGCGCCAGCAGCCAGGTTCATCAATCCCGATGGTCTTCTTCGACGATCGGTGCGGCACTGGCGATCGCAAGAAGATGGACTAACTGAGCGGTCCATCCGCAAGCTCACTCTGGCGGGCGAGCCGCCGTGCCGAGATCGGCCGCGGTCACCGTTCGGGCGAGGATGCCGAGGGTGGCGCGTAGTGCGCCCTCGGAGATGACTGGGAAGATTCCGGCCTCTTTCCAGACCGGGTCGATGGACGACCAGTCGTAGTAGGACGTGACGAGGGTGCCTTCCTCGACGGGCATCAGCGTGTAGCCGTAGACGTGGCCGATCTGCGGGCGGATCTGGCCGAGGATCGTCCACGCGATCTCGTGGTCGGGAATGAACTTCGTGATCGTGACGGTCACGTCGTAGAGGCCCATCGGGTAGTCGTTCAGAGCCTCGCGATCCATGTGGACGACGAAACTGTCGTCCACGGCAGTCACGGGATTGCCCGTGGCGGACATGAGCATCCCTGAGCTGTCGATCGCCACATGACCCGCCGGGTCGCACAGCACCCGAAAGATCGCCGCCGGATCGGCGGCGATGGTCCGCTGTACCTCCAACCGTTCAGTCGCCATGTCGGCATCCTGCCACCGGCGCATGGCCGACGTTCAGTCGGTAAACCGGCGTACCCGATAGCGGAGATGGGTCACCCGGTCGCTCTCGATGACCGTCGGGTTCTCGAGCATCCTCGGCGGGGTCGATCAGGTGGTCGAAGAAGCGGATCCCGTCGCCCAGCGGTATGGGCACGAGTTCGACGTGCACCTCGTCGATCAGCCCTGCGTTGAGGCATTGCTGGATGACACTGGGGCCGGCCAAGTCGACCGTCTGGTCGCCGGCGGTCGCCTTCGCCTGTCCACCGCGCGCTCCACGCCGTCAGTCACGACCGTGAGCGGCGCGTCCTCTCGAGGCCAGCCTTCGGGCGGGCTGTGGGTGACCACGAAAACGGCCACGCCAAGCGGGTGACTCCCGCCCCAACCCTGGGTGTAGCGAGGAGGCGGCGCCCGACGACGAGGGCGCCCGCGCCGGCGATCGTGTCACGCAGGGAGGCGGCGCTTGCCGGCGTGACGTGCGAGACCATGTCCTTGCCGGGCCACCTGACCTCGACGTCGCCGGTGTTGTACCAGTCGAAGAGGTGCCCCACGCTCACGTCGCGATGGGCGATGAAGCCGTCCAACGACATGCTCAAGCCCGCGACAACGGTCGCCATGGTGTCTCCTTCCTCCATCGTTCGCTCGGTCAACACCGACCGCGCCGGCGATGAAAACTCATCGGCGCGCCGCGGTACCCTTCGCACAGTCCGTCGCGGGTATGGCTACCAGGCAGCGGACGTGAACAGCCTCCCCCCGGCGACAGGAACCGGCTGTCCCCCGGCGGCTGACAGGGCATAGAGGGGGCCTTCAAGGTTGCTCGTTGACGACACGTTGTAGAGGAGCAGCGTGCGGGTGGCGTCAATACCGAGGCCGCCGAATCGCTGGCCTGAGGCCAGCGTGACCAGCGTGGTGGTTATTGCTCCCGTGGCCGGGTCAATCACGGCCAACCGGTGCTCGGCACCGCCGGCGCGACCGCTCGAATAGCGCCACGCCGCCCTCGCCACCCGCAACAGCCCCCGCCGGCCCGGCTAGAGGAATCGGCACCAGCGAAGGTCAACCATCCGAGCCGAGGACCCAACAGTCCTCGGCGGGCGCTTTAGACGTTGCGGATCCGCCTCGCCAGCACGTAGCCGGCGATGCCTACCAGCAAAAGACCGTCAAGGATCATGGCGCCGAGGAACGGCTTCGAGAAATGATGCTTGGTGGCGGCGGTGAGGCTCTTGATGGCAACCCCTCCACTCGAGACGGGGCTGGAGGGCGGCCCCACAGGCGAAGGCGCGACGGTCGTCGTCACAATCGGGCAGCGTCCGCCGAAGTAGGGCGGGCACGCCGTGGTCGGGACGGGGGGGACCGTCGTGGTCGGCGCCGCCGTGGTGGTCGGAGCCGCGGTGGTGGCCGGAGCCGCCGTCGTGACGGGCGGGGGCGCAGTCGTATGGAAGAACGGGGGCGGGTTGGTGGCCGGCGGG
>CAXMLU010000196.1:0-5780 GCA_964194255.1 uncultured bacterium | reverse complement strand
GCCTTCGACGAGCTGGAGCACGCGTATGAAGAAGGTGATCGGGCTCATTTTGAGACTGATCTGGCGGCCTGGCGGCACGCCATCGATCGCCGGCTGGCGTACTTGCAACGCATAGGGGTCGAGATCCCCTCCACTCTGCAGGTCTGATCGCGCCTCGCGGCCCGCCTGACCGCTCGGTCAGATGAGGCCGAGACTCGCCACCATGTCACGCTCGTCGATCAGTTCGGCCGCCGAGGCGTCGATGCGCGCTCGCGAGAACAAATTGACGTCGAGCCCGTCAACGATGCGATAACCGCCGGCCGAGGTCGTAACCGGGAACGAAGAGATCAGCCCCTCAGGAATCCCGTAGGACCCATCCGAAGGGATGGCCATGCTCACCCAGTCCCCGTCGGGCGTCTTCCCCGCCCAGTCGCGGACGTGGTCGATGGCGGCGTTGGCTGCGGATCCCGCGCTCGACAGCCCGCGCGCCTCGATGATGGCGGCACCGCGCTGCTGCACGGTCGGGATGAACTCCTTTTCGACCCATTCCTGGGCGCCGATGAGCTCGGCGGTCGGTTTGCCGGAAATCTGGGCGTGGAAGATATCCGGATACTGAGTGGCCGAATGGTTCCCCCAGATCGTCATCCGCGTCACCTCGGTGACCGCCACGCCTGCCTTCGCCGCCAGCTGCGCTTTGGCCCGGTTGTGGTCCAGGCGCGTCATGGCCGTGAACCGCTCGGGCGCAATGCCGGGGGCGTTGCGCATGGCGATCAGGCAGTTGGTGTTGGCCGGGTTGCCGACCACCAGGATGCGCACGTCATCGGCGGCATGGTCCGACAAGGCCTTGCCCTGCACCGTGAAGATGGCCCCGTTGGCTTCGAGCAGATCCTTGCGCTCCATGCCCTTGGTGCGCGGCCGGGAACCGACCAACAGCGCATAGTCGACGCCGTCGAACGCCTCGCCGGCGTTGTCCGTCTGGACCACACCGGCCAGAAGGGGAAAGGCACAGTCCTCCAGCTCCATCACCACGCCCCGCAGCGCATCAAGCGCCGGCGTGATCTCGAGGAGCTGCAGGATCACCGGTTGGTCAGCGCCGAGCATGGCGCCGCCCGCAATGCGGAAGAGCAAGCTGTATCCGATTTGTCCGGCCGCTCCGGTCACGGCCACCCGCACAGGTGTGGTACTCACGGCGCTCTCCCTCGAACGGCGACGCCCGGACACTACCGCCGCCTTCGCTCTGACCCGAAGCCGGAGAAACATGCATGCAAGCACTAGCGCCCGGCTAGGGGGTTGACTACGTTTCGTGGTGACCGGGTCAATGGGGGTCCGGGCACGAGTAGGGGGTATGCATCTTGCGCCGTCGCCTGTCATTCGCTGTCGTTGAGCGTCTCTTCGTCGCCGGAGCGGTGATTGCAACCGCGGTCGGCATGATGGTGCCGACGGGGCTCGTAGCGGGCGCGGCGTCGTCCGGTGGGGCCGCGTCGACCGACGGTCTCCAGCTGCTCGGCACAACCAATGTCCGAGTGGCCGCGCCGCGCGCCGCCGCTCACTCTGGCTCGCCCACCGTGGGCCGGCCAGAATTCGCGAAGCACAGTACGAGCGACATGAAGCCACTGGCCTCTGCCCTCACGATCACTCCTGGTAATCCGACTCCGCTGCCGGTCGTCGGTAAAGGGGCGGCGCTGGCTATTGACGGGCTAGCCCACGTCGATCAGCGGTCGGCATCCAACGGGAACCAGTTCAGCCATGAGCCCTCGGATGGGGCCATCTGTGCTGGTCCCACCAACGAGGTCGAAATGGTGAATTCGGCCCTGCAGTTCTTCGACACGAACGGCGCCGTGCAGACCCCGCCGATCTCGCTCAACGAGTTCTGGGGCCTTCCGCCGGAGATTGACCGGACCACCCTCACCTACCCTGGACCTGGCCTCGGCGACATTCGGTGCATCTTCGACACACAGTCCCAGCGCTTCTTCCTGCTCGCCTGGGGCCTTGACGTCAACCCAACGACCGGCGCGCTTACGGGCACGCAGGCCTACTACGTCGCCGCCCAGGCGACCGCCGACCCGCTCGGCGCGTACAACCTGTTCAAATTCGGTCTCGAGCCGCCGACCCAGCCAGGGTGCAGCCCGATCTGCGAGGCGGACTTTCCGGCCACCAGCTCGGACGCCAACACCTTTGTCGTGACCTACGACCGCTTCCTTGCCAACGGAACGTTCAGCGGCGGACGGATCCTTGTCTTTTCCAAGAGTGACCTGCTCGCTCCCCGTGTCGGCCCGGTGCGGAAGTTCAACCCGGGCTCGGTGGGTGGTGGTCCCGTGGGTGCCATCATGGGTGCGCAAGTCCCGGCCGGCGGGACTGAGGCCACCGCGAACGGGGGCACGCACTATCTCGTCGCCGCGCTTGATCCCCTCAACCTGGGTGACAACCGGGCGGCGTTGTTCGCACTCACCAACACGAGCGCTATCGACACCCATCCGGCAAACGTGCACTTGAACGTGGCCGTCGTGCCCGGGGTATTGCCATACGCTCTGCCACCGCAGATCACGCAGAAGCCCGGCCCGCGGCCCCTCGGCACCTCGTTGAAGACGCTGCTTGGGGTCCCCAATGAGCCGATCAACAAGTTGGACGGAGGGGGCGACTCCGCCACGCCCGCGAAGTTCGCCGGCGGGAACGTCTGGACGGTCATCGACACTCAGGTCGGCAGCGGCTCGTCCGCCCGCAGCGGGCTGCTCGGGCTCGCCATCACACCGCATTGGACCGAGGCGGGACTTCGCGGGACGGTGGCGGTGCAGGGCTATGCGGCCGTCGCCACCAACAGCCTGGATTACGGCGACATTGCGGTCACTCCCGACGGAACATCGGGCGTGGTCGTCGCGTCGCTCGCCGGTCCGACCGTCTACCCCTCGGCGGTCTACCTCACGTTCTCCGCCGCCACGGGGGCACCAACCGCGGTGCATGAGTATCTCGCCGGTGCCCGACCCGAAGATGGGTTCACCTGCTACACGGCATTCGTCGGGCCCGGTCCAGGCGGTTCGGGCCGCGGCTGTCGGTGGGGGGATTACTCCATGGCCAATATCAGCCCCACCGGAGCGTTCTGGTTCGAGACGGAGTACATCACGGCGCGGGCGCGGACCGTTTTCGCCGACTGGGGAACCGCCATGGGCCGGCTGTAGTCCCGAGGGAAACGGATCGACCTAGTCGAGAGGGTGCTACCCGCCAGGGTGGCGCCCTCTCGGCGCGCTCGGTACATCGTGGATCCGACGTTCACCCGGTTGGTCAACGCCGAGCCCGGCGTCACGCGCATGCGGAAATAGCTGGCTGTACCGATTTGTCCGGTCCCTCCGAAGCGAGCCGGTGGGCCTTGCATGCAAGGCACTGGCGGGGCCGGGTAGGACGTGACTACTGTGGGTGGCGACCGGGCCAACGAGGGGCCGGCGACAAGTTGAAGGGGACTCCACTTGCACCGACGCTTGCACCGTCGCATCGCATCCGCGGCCGCTATCGGTACGGCCGTCAGCCTCACCGTGATCGGCATGAGTGTCACTACATCCGGAGCCGCCGCGCAACGGACCGTCATGATCTCCGGCTCACATGGCGACTATGCCAACCCCGCTCACCTCAAGGGTCACGTGGAGGCCAGCCGGGCCATCCGCTTCGAGCTGATCCTGAAGCACACCAATGCCGCCCAGGCCAGCGCGCTCGCCGCCGCCGTCTCCGATCCCAAGAGCGCCAGCTATCACCACTACCTCAGCAACGCCGACTGGAATCGGCAGTTCGCGCCGTCAGACGCCAGCGTGGCCGCGGCCAAGGCTTGGCTCCGCAGCCAGGGCTTCAGGGTCGGCGACGTCCCAAGTAACAGCTTGTACGTCGGCGCCTCCGGCTCGGCCGCCCAGGTCGAGCACGCGTTCGGCACGACCCTCAACGACTACGACTACAACGGCAAGACCTTGCGGGCCGCTTCCAGCGACCTCTCCGTCGGGTCGTCGCTGGCGGGCGTCGTGGATGGCGTCGTCGGTGTCGATGACACCCACGCCTTCGTGAAGCCCAACATCATCAAGGATGGCGCAGCCGCCCCGTCGACCAAGCCGCCGAAGCCTCCCTTCCCTCCCGGTGGCCCCTACCCGCCCAGCACCGGCTTCCGCAACGCCCCGCCGTGCAACACCTTCTATGGCACCGCCAAGGACACCACGGACCCGGCCTACGGCGGTGGCTTCCCGGCCAATCCCCCGTATGTCGTCTGCGGGTACACCCCGCCCAAGCTGCGGCAGGCCTACGGCATCAACACCGCGCTGAATTCCGGCATGGACGGAACTGGACAGACGGTGGCGATCATCGACGCGTACGACTCGCCGACGATCGCTTCTGATGCCCAGAAGTACGCGGCTGCAACGGACGCCGCCCATCCGTTCAAATTGGCCAACTTCACCGACATCAAGCAACCGACCTACGAGGACGGCCAGCCGGCTGCGTTCGGCGGATGTGACGCACCGGGATGGTTTGGTGAGCAGACCCTCGACGTTGAGGCTGTCCACGGCATGGCGCCGGGAGCCAAGATCGTCTATGTCGCCGGACACAGCTGCCAGAACATGGATCTGGACAACGCGCTGAACACGGTTGTTTCCCAGCACCTGGCTCAGATCGTCTCCAACTCGTACGGCAACCTCGGCGAAGTAGTCCCCAAGAGCGACATCAAGTTCTACGACGCCGAGTTGGTGGAGGCCGCGGCCAAGGGCATCGGCGTGTACTTCTCGTCGGGCGACAACGGCGATGAGATCGCCAACCTCGGTGTTCCGAGCCCGGACTTCCCGGCGAGCCATCCTCTGGTCATCGCCGTCGGCGGTACGAGCCTGGCCGTCACCGGCGGCACGAGCGCGACCGTTAACGGCAGCACGTCCGCCGGCGCGACGTACGGCTTCGAAACGGCGTGGATGACCGGCAAGAGTTACCTGTGCACCGCCGCAACGACACCGCTACTGGGGGCCTGCACGGGAGCCCCGGTGAACACGTGGGCGCCACCGGCGCCGGGCTTCCTGGTCTACGGATCCGGCGGCGGGACCAGCCGGCTCTACTCCCAGCCGGCCTACCAGCAAGGGGCCGTTCCGGCGTCGGTGAGCCAGCGCTACGGTCCGAGCCCGATGCGCGCTGTCCCTGATGTCGCCGCCGATGGCGACCCGACCACGGGCATGCTCATCGGACAGACTCAGTTGTTCCCGACCGGCACCTTCTGGGACACCTACCGGATCGGCGGCACCAGCCTCTCCTCCCCGCTCTTTGCCGGGATGATGGCGGTGGCCGATCAGGTCGCTGGATTCGCCCACGGCTTCGCCAACCCGGCGTTCTACAGGCTGACGGGGACGAGTGCCTTCCACGACATCACCGCCAACGGGAAGATCAGCAACGTGCGCGTCGACTTCCTCAACGGGCTTGACGCGTCGGGAGGGACGTTCAATACCCAACGAACGTTCGGCTATCAGGGCCCGGAGACGTTCTGCTCGACCCCGACCGCCTGCATCGTCCGTCCCTTGACGTTGCATGCCACTCCCGGGTGGGACAACGAGACAGGCAACGGCAGCCCCAACGGGTGGGCGTTCCTGAACGCGCTGAAGTAGCGCAACACAGAACCCCGACCAACGTCAGGGGGTGCCGCCCGCACGGGTGGGCACCCCCTGACGCGTCACGCCAGTGAGCGGCCGGTCGCCGTCGGGAGGCTGACGTCCAGCAGGCCGGCGATCGTGGGGGCCCAGTCGGTGGCGCGCGGTGGCTGCGACTGTATGGACCGGCCGATAGCGGCCGCGGCGGGG
>CAXMLU010000195.1:0-4913 GCA_964194255.1 uncultured bacterium | reverse complement strand
TCCTGACGGGCGCCCAAATCCGAGGAACCCCGCGCCGTGTCAACGGCCAGATTTCGGTCCTCGCTGGTGGCCAGCGAAAAGTCCTCACCCTCGGGGTTGTTCAGGGTTTGGTCGAGCGGCGTGGTTCTGGTCGTGAGCGGGCTGCGCGCATGCGGTAGCTCGCCTTCGGTGCCGTTTTCACTCGCCAGAGAGATCCAGTGCGAACACGAGACAATGAGAGATAGCCGTACGAAAGCCGAAGCCTAACAACTACAAGGGAATTCTTGCATCGCCCCTGGCAGCGCTCTGCCGTCCGAAGCTCGTTAGCAGTGAGTCCGATTCGGCCGCTCTCGCACGTCTCCTTGGGACCACCGCACCACACCAGGTCAGCGCCATCCGTGAAAGTGATACATCCGCGAAGCCATACGCCGATTCTCCGGAAATGCATGGCCTGTTGATCACCTGCCCCGCAACTCGGATGTGAGTAACGCCCCAATCCGCTCGATGCCGAGCCTCTCATCGTTCGGCAGAATCCCCTGGTAAACCGACAGGAAGGTCTTGAGATCGCGGTGTCCAGTCCACCGCATGGCTTGCATGTAATCGACGCCAGAGCGGAGGTAGTAGGACGCCCCAACGTGGCGCAGGTCATGGAGGCGAATCTCTGAGCGCTTCCTGGCACGCTTCCAGCCCACAGAACCGTCCTCGGGTCCCTTAAGCGACGGCGTGGGAAAGAGTGCGGCCCGGGCCGGCCGCCAATAGTCCTCGCCGAAGTTCGTCGGATCCAGCGGTCCTCCCCGAATCGATGGGAACAGAGGCGCGTGCGGCTCAGGGCCAACAAACAACTCCATGTGGATCCCAAGCAGAACCGCCAGCCATTCGACCACCGGCACGCGACGTACGTCGTCTGCGTCTCTCCCCTTCAGCGGGCCCCAGACTGGATCGTCCCCAGGGCGAAGGAATCTTTTGGCGGCCCGACGGCGCGTGCGGCCGACTACCAGCCACGTCTGACCGTTGTCCTCGAGAACCGAGTCGCGGGTCAGCCCAGCGGCCTCCGCGGGGCGGAGCGCACAGAACGCAGATACGAGCACTAGGGCGAAGAACCGACGAGCCTTGGGGCGCAGCTGTGCGCACGCGGTAGCCATTTTCACGACTTCATGGAGATCCAGGATGAGGTCGGGATCGGCCTGCAGCCGGTCCTCGGCTGCGTTCTTGCGGGGAGCCAGCTGCTTCAGACCGACGAACGGATCGGTGTCAATGACCTGACGCGCCAGAGCCAGCCGCCACATCTGCTTGAGCGGCGCGGTCCAGCGAGCCTCGGTCGCATGGCTTGCAATAATTGCGCGCCCGCTCCGCTGGTAGGTCCGGTACGCGTCGAGCATGGCTCGCAGCTCCTCCCAGCCGACCTCGCGCATTGGCAGCGACCATCGGCGTAGATAGGCCTCTCCCGCCAACTCTTGTTCGGTCCAGCTTTGCCGTGCCGGCGGGCTCACCTTGAGCGAGCAGCGCTCCAGGTAGACCTGGACCGCCGCCGCTTCGACCGGCAGAGTCTCAGGTCGGGAGGGAATCAAGAGCCTGGAACGCGCCCGGTTGAGGGCGAGTTCGACGCGCCCGAGCGTTCCTGGGGCGTGCGACGGCCAGTACTCGTTCCAAAATGCCTCCGTGAATCCGAATACGGTTTCGGCTTTGACGTCGTCGGTGCTGCTCCGGGCGGACGGATCAAAGAACCGCTTCGCGATCGGATCGAACAGCCACCCGCGGGTGAATCCCAAACGGAGATCATCGGCCCATGCCCTCGCCTGAGCCGCCGTGTATGGCTCCGTGAACCGCTTGAAGAAATCCCAGCCGTCCGCGCGGCCCCGAACTGCCCAGTAGCGCACGACCTTGCCACTGCGTCGGGTCGCTCTCGCCGTTCCAACAGGGAACACCCGAAAGCGCTGGGGACGAAACGGCGCCGCCGGTACCCGGTCCCCCTTTGCCGCTCGCACGGTCGCTGCTCGAGGAACCGGTGCCATACAAATAAGTGTAATCAGAGTGGAATCAGCGAAGCCACATGCGAGTCGTTGAGGATTAGACCTGCGATTTTGCCTGTCCTCTAAGCGCTTTATCAGTGCTGCGCTCTAACCGGCTGAGCTATAGCCCCTAAAACGGGTGATGGTGCGCCTGAAACGACGGCCGCCTCGGATCAGGCCGGGTCAGCTTAGCGTCGGGTGCGGCCCGTTCATCCGGAATCTCGAATGGCCGCGCTGGCCCGCGTTCGAGGGCACGACGACCTCGACAAAACGCGTGACAGCTCGAGAAGGCTGGGTCAGCCTTCGGGTGATCCGCCGTCGGCCGGCTTGTCGGCCGCGTCGGCATCGGCGGCCCGAAGAACGTCGACCCCGTCTGCCTCGATCTTCTGTAGGTCGGCGACCAGACGCTCGATGTCTGCCGTCGTCCCCTCGACCGCCCGGTTGGTGTGCTGCCGGTAGACCAAGGCGCCGAGCTCTTGGAGGAGTCCCTGGGCGCGCTTGCGCTCCTGGAGACCGTCGAGCTTCTCCTTGCCCGTTTGCAGCCCCTCCTGCGCCTTCTCGGCCAGCTGTGTCGCCTGCGATCGCACCTTGTCCATGAAGCCCATGGCGTCGCTCCTTCTCTCTTGTCGAGAACCTGGTCCGAGGTTAGCCATCGGATCGAGCGTCGCCCTGAGCGGTCACTTTGGCGTCAAGCGGTGAGTTCCGTGGGTGTGACCGCGAGCGATCGCAATTGGCCGGCCCGCAGTACGTCGACGAGGAGCCGCTGGCCAATGCGCTCGGCGTCCATCAGCCGCTGAAGGTCTCCAACGCCCGGAACGGCCGTCCCGGCCACCTTGACCACGACGTCGCCCGGCAGCACGCCCGCAACGGCGGCCGGGCTTGCGGCCACCACGGACGTGACCTCGATTCCCTTCTGGACTCCGGCTCGGCGGGCATGCTCCGGCGAGAGACGGCGGGTGCCTCCCGCCAACCCCAGATAGGCCCGGCGCACCCTGCCTTCGGTCATCAGCGCGGCGATGATCGGGACGGCGAGGCCCAAACCTTGACCGGCGAAGGCACCGACGACCGCCGTGCTGACCCCGACCACTTCCCCCGCGCTGGTCGCCAAGGCGCCACCCGAGTTGCCGGGGTTCAGGTTGGCATCGGTCTGGATGACGTTCTCGACCAGACGGCTCGCCGACCCGGTTTGCGTGGTCAGGCTCCGCCCTAATGCGCTCACCACCCCTGCACTCACCGAACCGCCGTAGCCGAGCGGGTTGCCGATGGCAAGGACCAACTGTCCCACTCGAAGCCGGTCGGCATCACCAAGCACGGCCGGCGGCAAACCGTCGCCAACGCTGCCGGTGGCCCGCGGCACCGCCAGATCTGACAGCGGGTCGGCCCCGATCACATCCACGGCGAGCTCTCTCCCGTCCGCGAATACCGCCGAGGCGCCTTCCGCCCGAGCCACGACATGCGCCGAGGTAAGCAGGAAGCCGTCCGGGGTCAGCACCACGGCTGACCCCGAACCGACCTGTCGATTGCTGCCCCGCACCCGGGCCGAGACCTGGATGCTGGCCACGGACGGCACGAGCCGTTCCGCCACTGCCACCACCACTTGTGAGTAGGCGTCCAGAGCCTGCAGTTCCTCCGACGACAGGGCCACGGTGGTCACGCACTGCCTTCCTCGCGGGCCGCCTCCGTCCCGTCCGCAAAGGTGACGGTCACGGAAAGTTCCTCGGCGCCCCGGACCACGGTGACCAGCAGAGAAGCGGCATCGCCGAGCTGGTCGAGGGCGTCGTACAGCTGATCCGCGCTCGTGAGAGGACCCCCCCCAGCGGCCACCAGAAGGTCGCCGCTACGAATGCCTGCCCTCGCGGCTGGACTGTCGTCCTCGACTACGCGTACGAGAAGCCCATCGCGTTCGGGGAGTCCGACCGACCGACGGAGCCGACGCGCCACATGGGAGGGAGCAAGGCCGACACCGAGATGGCGACGATGCGGTGACTCTCCGCGAGCCAACCCGTCCACCTTCTCTCGCAAGGCGGTATCGGCGGGAACGGCCAGATAGAAGCCCTCGGTCAGCCGATTGGTGTTGATGCCGAGGAGGTGACCCTCGGCGTCAACCAGCGGACCGCCCGACGAGCCCCGGCCCATCGGCGCGGTGTGCTCAACACTTCCGGTGATACGCCTCCCCCGCGGGCCTCTGAACTCGCCCGCCACGGACGACACCTGGCCAGCGGTCACGCGCAGCCCAGCGGCCGTGCGGGCGACGGCCACGACCAGCGCGCCCAATCGCTGGGGACCGGCGGCGGCCCACTCGACTGGACTCTGCCCGGAGGTGTCCGCCTCGATGACGGCCATGTCGCTGTCGACGTCGACGCCGCGCACCTGACCGGTGACGCTGCGGCTCCCGGCCCCCTCGCCAAAAGTCACCGTCGTCTGCGGGCCGCGGAGATTGTGGGCGTTGGTAAGGATCAGGCCCTCACCGATGACCACGCCCGACCCCCGGCCGGGACCCTGCCCGATGCGTACCACCGCCGGCCCCACCCGATCGGCGACCGCTCCGATCACCTGCTCTAGTTCCTGTACTGCTCCCATCGGTCCTGCCTCCTCTAGCGTCGTGCCTGTGGTGTGAGCGACCATTCCACCGCTCACTAGTGATTTGCAAATCGCAATGTACCCCACCTCGGAGGTTATGCTGGCCGATGTGCGCAGCTCCCGCCATGCGACCACGACGGAGTCCCGTCTGACCCGATCACCGCTAGCGGAGGCGGTCGGACGGGTCGGCGACCGCTGGAGCCTGCTCATCGTCGACGCCCTGCTCGGCGGCCCCCTGCGGTTCGGTGACCTGCTGGAGCGCGTCGAGGGTCTGGCCCCGAACATCTTGTCGCAGCGGCTCAAGCATCTCGAGCGCGAGGGCGTGGTCATGGCCCGGCGCTATTC
>CAXMLU010000194.1:0-1777 GCA_964194255.1 uncultured bacterium | reverse complement strand
TACTGGCTGGTGGCGTCGGACGGGGGGATCTTCGCCTTCGGCGATGCCAGCTTCTTGGGCTCGACCGGTGCCCTTCACCTGACCCAACCGGTGGTCGGCCTGAGCTGACCCGCCAGGTCCCAAGTGTGACGGACGTCTCTTGTGGTGGCGCTCCGGGGGGTGCAGAATCCGCGCATGTGCTACGCGCGGCACCGTCAGACCGACTACGGGGTTGGCGAGGAGGCGGATGCCCGGAGGCAACAGGACTTCGTTTCCACCGCGTCTCGGTTCGGGACCCTCTTTGGGATATCCCTGCTGATCTGGCTGTTCACGGGGGCCGGATCCTTCTGGCCGCTCTGGGTGCTGCTGTTCGCAGCGGTCGCGATCGGACGGCGGGCCGTCGACACCTACGGTCGCGGCAGTCGGGATGCGTTCGAAGAGGACTCAGCCAGTTCCTGGCGCTGAGCGTTCGCGGGCGTCCGCGAACAGCGAACGTCAGCGAACGTCAGCGGGCCACGAAGTACTTGGCGCGCGGGTGGTGGCAGACGATGGCCGAGGTGGTCTGCTCCGGGTGGTACTGGAAGCCCTCGGCCACGACGACGCCGATGCGGCCGGCATCGAGTAGCTCGTGGACCTTGGCGTTGTCCTCTAGGTCCGGGCAGGCGGGGTAGCCCCAGGAGTACCGGCCGCCGCGATACTGCTGACGGAACAGCCCGGTAAGCGTCGGGCCGTCCTCGCCGGCGAACCCCCACTCCTCGCGGATCCGGCGGTGCCAGTACTCGGCCAGAGCCTCGGCCATCTCCACGCCCAGGCCGTGCAACAGCAGGTAGTCCTGGTAGTGGTCGGCGGCGAACAGGCGGGCCGTGGCTTCCGAAATGGCCGAGCCCATGGTGACGATCGAAAAGGCGGCATAGTCATTCTCGTCAGACTCCACCGGCCGGAAGAAGTCCGCGATGCACAGCCACGGGTCCTCCTGCTGGCGGGGGAATCCGAACCGCATCCACTCGGCCGTCCTGGTTTCGTCCTTCCAGACGATCAACTCCTGGCCGTCGCCGTTGACGGGGAAGTAGCCGTACGCCACCTGGGGGACGAGCACGCCTTCCGTCTTGGCCGCGGCCAGCGATTCCCGGAGCTGGGGCCGGATGCGGCTCTTAAACGCCTCGTCGGTCTCCCCCCCCTCGGGACGGAAGCCCCACTGATTGCGGAAGAGCGCCGTCTCGTTGATGTACGCGGCGACATCGTCCAGCGGGATCCCTTTCACCACCTTGGCTCCGGTAAACGGGGGGATGAAGATCGGGTTGTCTGTTTCGACCGACGGGGACCTGGCCGGAACGGTCGATGGGTCGGGAAGCACACGCTCGGAGCGCCGAGGCGGCAGGTCGCGTCCGCCCAGCGCCACGCCGAAGTCGGGATCGGTATCGAGGCCGGGACCGCGTTTCAGCTCCATGAGGCGGTCCATCGTCCGCAGCCCCTCGAAGGCGTCTTTGCCATAGAACACGCGGCCGTCGTACACCTGCCGGAGGTCGCGCTCGACGTAGGTGCGGGTGAGGGCGGCGCCGCCGAGCAGCACCGGCGTCTTGCTCGCCAACCCCAACGAGTTGAGCTCCTCCAGGTTGTCGCGCATGATCAACGTCGATTTGACCAGGAGCCCGCTCATCCCGATGGCGTCGGCGTCGACCTCTTCCGCCTTGGCGATCAACTCGCTGATGGCGACCTTGATCCCGAGGTTGTGCACCTCGTAGCCGTTGTTGGTCAGGATGATGTCGACCAGGTTTTTGCCGATGTCGTGGACGTCGCC
>CAXMLU010000193.1:0-1565 GCA_964194255.1 uncultured bacterium | reverse complement strand
ATGTGTATAAGAGACAGCTCTGGGGCTTCGAAAAGCCGGTAAGCAATGGCGGGTGTCTGCTCGGCGGGCTTGAAGCACACTGCGTTGCCGGTGACGAGCGCGGCGGTGACCATGCCCGCCGGGATGGCCAGAGGGAAGTTCCACGGCGCGATGACCACGCCGACACCGCGCGGCTGGTAGCTCAGCGTGTTCCGCTCACCGGGAGGAGACTGCACCTCACCGCCCCGGTCCAAACGCAGCATCTCCCGCCCGTAGTACTCGCAGAAGTCGATGGCCTCGCAGACGTCGCCGTCGGCTTCCGCCCAGGGCTTGCCCGCCTCGAACACCTCCAACGCGGCCACGTCGTGACGACGGGCCCGCAGCCACTCGGCCGCACGGAAGAGCACGGCGGCTCGTTCCCGGGCCGGGGTCCGTCGCCAGGTCCCCCACGCGGCCAGACACGCGGCCACGGCCGCGTCCGCCTCGGCCTCACCACACGAGGCGGACGTGGCGACCACGGTCGTGGGCGAGGCCGGGTCTACCGACGCGATGGTGGCCTTCGTGTGCACGCGGCGGCCACCGAACACCGCGGGGACGTCGATACCGAGACCCCTTTCCCCAACCCCTCGCACGGCGGCCGAGAAGTCCGCTCTGACCTCGCCGCGGCGCCACTCGGCCGGCGGTTCCGGGTCATAGGGCCGCGGGTCGGCCGGATCCGTTGGCGGTTGCCGGATGGGATGGGCCGCGCCCGGCAGGTCGGTGGCCACCGGCGCGGCGATCAGGCCGTCCAACTGCCGGCCCTCGGCGAATCGGGCCCGTACAAAGCTTTCGTTCGACGTGTTCTCCAGGAGGCGGCGCACCAGGTACGCCATGCCAGGAACCAGCTCGCCGACCGGAGCGTAGATGCGCAGCCGCAACCCCAGCCGCCGGATGGCCGCCTGGATTGGCTCGGCCATGCCATAGAGCATCTGCAGCTCGTAGCCGGCGTCGGGGATGCCGCGCTCGCGCGCCGATTCGACGGCGTAGGCCAGCGATCGAAGATTGTGAGACCCGAACGCGGCCCGCACCGTCCCGTGGTGATCATGTAGGAGCCGCGTGCATCGCTCGTAGTTGACGTCGGTCTGTGCCTTGTCTTGGTACACCGGGATGGGCCAGCCTTCGGCTCTGGCCTTGATGGTCTCCGCATCCCAGTAGGCGCCTTTGACGAGGCGGACCGCGGCCATCGTGCCGCCCTTGGCGACCCGCGCCGCCGACCAGGCGATGAGGTCGGCGACGTCGTCGTAGCTGTCGCGGAGGTAGGCCTGGATCACGCAGCCGGCGTCGAGGGCAGCCATTCCCGGCTCGTCGCAGATCTCGCGGAACAGTTGCAGCGTCAGATCCTTGGCGTCGTACTGCTCCATGTCGAACCACACCTGCGCGCCCCGCTCGGCGGCCATTCGCAGGATGGGCCGGAGTCGGGACTTGGCCTGCGCCAATCCGTCCTGGCGCGTGAGCGGGCCGTAGAGCGACGCCAGGGCCGTGGGCTTGATGGAGACGGCCACCCGGGGCAACGGGCCAAGGTCGTCGCGCTCGAGCAGATCGTCGGG
>CAXMLU010000192.1:0-2198 GCA_964194255.1 uncultured bacterium | reverse complement strand
CCTGCCACACCGGGTTGGCCCGCACCGCCTCGGCTGTGCGCCATGACTCCTCCACCAGCATGGTGGGGCAAACATCGCTCACCTCTTCGACGGATACCAGGTCGTCGGCCGTCAACGAGACGACCGCCTCGACGCACGTGGGCTGCGGGCTATTAACGAGACGGAAGCACACGCGCCGCTCGACGGGCAGCCCCGTGGAGAACGCGGCCATCTCGTCCTTGCTCGGTTCAACCAGGTAGACGTCGGCGAACCTGGACTTTGCCATGGCGCGGCCGCTGGCTCGCAGCCGCGCCACCGCCGCATGTATCTCCTCCAGACTCAGAGGATCGAGCGGATGAACGCCTGGCTCCGTCAACGTGCCGTCCTACCAGGCATAGGCCTCCGGTGCCGTGCCACCGGGTCCCCGAAAGATCTTGTCCAATCGAGTGAGGGTGTCAGGTGCCAGCTCGATGTCGAGGGCCCGAAGGCTCCCGGCGAACTGATCGAGCGTGCGCGGACCGAGGATGGGAGAGGTGACGGCAGGATGCACGAGGACCCAGGCCAGGGCCACATCCGCCGGGAGCTCGCCGAGTTCGGCGCACAACGCTTCCCATGGCTCGAGCTTCTTGCGCAGAAAGTCGACCGCCGCCTGCATGCCCCCCGTGCCCCGGCGACCCTCGGACGTCTTCTCGAGTGCTCCCCCGAGCAGTCCGCCGCCCAGCGGGCTGTAGGGCAGCACCGCCAGGCCGTAGGCCTGGCAGGCCGGAAGCACCTCGAGCTCGACCGTACGGGTGAACAGGTTGTAGATGCTCTGCTCCGACACCAAGCCCATGAAGTTCCGCCGGCGAGCGGCCTCGTTGGCGGCCACGATGTGCCAGGCGGCGAAGTTGGAGCTGCCGACGTAGATCACCTTGCCCTGGGCGACGAGCAGCTCCATCGCCTGCCAGATCTCCTCCCATGGTGTATCTCGATCTACATGGTGCATCTGGTAAAGGTCGATGTGGTCGGTCCGGAGACGCCGCAAGCTCGCCTCGCACGCGTCGCGAATATGCCGAGCCGAGAGCCGCGACGAGTTCGGCCACCCATCTTCACCGTCGTACACCTTCGTGGCCAGGACCACCTTCTCGCGCCGACCACCGCCTTTGGCAAACCAACGGCCGATAATCGTCTCGGTCTCCCCGTCGTTGTACACATTGGCGGTGTCGAAGAAGTTGATTCCTTCGGCGAGGGCTCGGTCCATAATCTCGACGCTGTCGGCTTCGCTGGTGTGCGACCCGAAGTTCATGGTGCCGAGACAGAGCGGGCTGACGCGGAGTCCGGTGCGGCCGAGCTTGCGGTACTCCATCGCTCCCCTTTGGTGGTGGTGGACCAAGCTACCGGCCGAACCGGGATGACCGCGCCGCCGAGCAGCGGCCGCTCCCGAGCATTCGCCCCGGCTACGGCCAGTGCGTAGACTCGCCTGGGCTGTCATGAGCGGGCCAGTAGGTCCCAGCCCAGGTTCAACAACCGACGCCTTCCTTCAGGAGGAAACCGCTCATGCCCGATTTCAAGGTCGCTGACCTCTCCCTTGCCGCGTTCGGCCGAAAGGAGATCGAGCTGGCCGAACACGAGATGCCGGGCCTCATGGCCCTGCGCGCCGAGTACACCGACTCCCAGCCACTGTCCGGGGCCCGCATCACCGGCTCCCTGCACATGACCATCCAGACGGCGGTGCTCATCGAAACGCTGGTCGCGCTCGGCGCCCAGGTCCGCTGGTGCAGCTGCAATATCTTCTCGACTCAGGACCACGCCGCCGCTGCCATCGCCGTGGGTCCTGACGGTACGGCCGACGATCCCCAGGGTGTTCCCGTCTACGCGTGGAAAGGCGAGACGCTCGACGAGTACTGGTGGTGCACCGAGCAGGTGCTGCGCTGGCCGGACGGGGCGGGGCCCAACATGATCCTCGACGACGGAGGCGACGCCACCCTGCTGGTGCACAAGGGCGTCGAGTACGAGAAGGCCGGGGCCGTGCCCGAGCCGTCGTCAGACGACAGCGAGGAGTGGAAGGTCGTCCTCACCCTCTTGCAGCGCTCCTTGGCCGAGGACGCCAACCGCTGGACGTCCGTAGCATCCGACATCAAGGGAGTCACCGAGGAGACCACTACGGGGGTGCACCGGCTGTACCAGATGTTCGAGCAGGGTCTCCTCCTCTTCCCGGCCATCAACGTCAACGACTCGGT
>CAXMLU010000191.1:0-5891 GCA_964194255.1 uncultured bacterium | reverse complement strand
CCGGCGGCGGCGGCCCCGGCGGCGGCGGACCGGGCGGACCGGGCGGGGGGTGAGCGTCCAGCTGGGAGCGGCGGCCACGATTATCGAGGCGCCGGCCCCGAGCAACAGCTATTTCATCTGCGCGACGCCCCGCACGGGGAGCTATCTGCTGTGCGAGGGACTTCGCCAAACAGGCATCGCGGGATGTCCAGCCGAGTATTTCCTTGGCGGGTATCAGAGCTATTGGGGTTCGCGCTGGAAGACGTCGACGTACGGGGCCTATATCCAACGCGTTCTCCAGGAAGGCACCACGCCGAACGGCGTGTTCGGCCTGAAGTGCCACGCCCACCAATTCGTCGGATTCATCCGTCAGGCGACCGGTCGAGCGGACGTGGCGATCGAGGATCATCCGGCGGTCGTTGCCGATTGGTTCCCCGCCATGCGCTACATCTGGTTGCGTCGCAACGACCGGTTTCGCCAGGCCATCTCTTACACGAAGTCCATGCAAACCAAGGTGTGGTGGGACAGCGACAAACCCCCGGCACCCTACGATGAGCCACGACCGGACGCGCTTCGCTTCGACTTCTCATTGACCGAGTGGTCGCTCGCCCACCTGGCGGCCGAGGATGCCACCTGGGCCACCTACTTCAGGGTCAACGGGATCCGACCGCTCGAGATCTTCTACGAAGATCTTGTCGAAAACCATGACCGTGCCGTACGGCAAGTCGTGGAGCATATCGGCCAAGCCCTGCCTGAGAACTACCGATTCGCTCCTTCGAGATTCAAGAAGCAGGCCGACCACACCACCGAGAGGTGGCTCGGGCGATACAAACGCCTCGCCGATGCCAGGCGCGACCGGAGCGTCGAGGGGCTCCGCGGTCTCCATGAGGGCGACTCGCTCGTGGTCCTGGACGGGGCCGAAACCGGAGCGGACCTGACTGTCGCTCGAGAGCAGGTCACGATTGGAATCGGCGCAACTGGCCATGACCGAAAGGTCGACTACGCACTCGTCATAGGGGACGATCCCCGACTCGGCAACGTCGTCCTGAATGCGGACATCGTCATGACCGATCAACAGCCTGTCGATAACGGCTTCGTCATAGGCCTACCAGGATCGGCGGCGGAAATGGTCGCCAGGGCAGCCAATTTTGGTGCCGACCCGGCCGGCGCCACCCGCAGGATCCGCTTGAAGGCCGCTCTCGAGTTGTCCAGATTCTTTGACGCCGGACGAGTCGGGGTGCTCACCGATGCGCCGGGGCCACGCGAAGTCTCAGACCCAGGAGACGCGCTCTCGCCTCAGTACGAGGACCAACGGCCAAAGGTGTGGAACCTCGGGGCCGAGGCCTCGCTACCTGGCTTCGCGCAGCTCCTCCCAGCGGACTTCTGTGCGCTTCCGCCGCTACGGCGGAACAGGTCGCTGCGTCGATCCCTTCGGGTCGTGGTGTACTCCGCGCTCGACGACCCGGGTTGGTGCGCCGAGCTCGCTCGCTGCATCATGGCCGCGACGGAGCACCACGCCAGATTCGTGTTCGCCGGTCCATTCAGTCGCAGCCCAGCCGGATACGACCTCGGCGCTCCACTTGTCGACGCGGTCGCGGTTGAAGAAATGCTTGTAGCCGATGTCGTGATGGTCGACGGTGGGGTAGTTGCTCCCGAAGACGAGAATCTGCTCACTGGTAAGCCAGTCGTCACCTTGCGCCAGCCCGATCACGTCCTACTTGACACCCGATTCATCGACGCCGGCATGCCGGCAGTGGTGATGTCCGCCGGGCGCCCGCCGCGACCGGGACCGGCCCCGCAACCGGAGTGGAGCCGGGCACCGATACCTTTGCCTTGGTGGGAGAGTCGCTTCTCCCCCGCCCCCAGGCAGACGAGGCTGGTTGTCACCGTCGCTGGGTCGCTCATGTCTCGCGACGGGCTTCCCTTCGCCGATGGCATCGGTGAGGACATTGTGGTTGTCCACGCCGACGTAGTGTCGGGACCCCAACAGATCGAAGCCATCCGATCGGGCCATGTCCTCATTGACTGTGGCGCCAACTCAAACCGGACGCCGAGCCTCCTCGGTCTAGCCTACGGCAACGTGGTGTTGAACAACCATGGGCTGGGTGCGAGTGAGATCGCGATGCTGCGAGCCTGGGCGGGGGGCGAGCGATCGACCCCGTTCGTGCTGGCCGCGCCCGGACGGTTGGAAACAGCCCTCCAAGGGATTGTGCGACGTGGCCTGTCGCGGCTGTCCGACGACGGAGCGGCCAACAGAAGGTGGGTTGAGCGTCACTGGAGCTTCGAGCACCAATGGGATCAGTTCTGGTGGCCGGTGGTCGCCGCTTCTCTAAGACATGGGCCGGACAGCCGGCCCCGTCCTCGGGAACGGGCCATGGCCGGTGCGCTCAACGGTCGGAAGGGGTGACCCGATGTCTGCTCGACAGGCGAACGGTGACGGTTTGAGCCCGACAATTCGGGGCGGTGCCGACGGGCGCGGCCGGCGGGTTCTGACCCCGACCACTCTTCGCGTCGCGGGGGCGGCTCAACCGCGCTTTCCCGATGTGCGGGGAGCGGTGGCTGGCGGGACCAGCGCGAATGTCGAGATCTTCTACGACTCGGTGCTCGGTGAAACGGGCAGACAGATCGCTGGCGAGGTTATGAACTTGATCCAGGCCGATGTGGAGACCGTGGGAGCGCTGTTCGGGGGGATTCGCCCGCCGAGCGAACACTTCGCCGTCGTGCTGGCGCGTCTGCCCGAAGACGAGCGCGCCTATCACTACGGCAATGACGGAACCACGCTCTACTGCGACGTCCAGACAACGCCATGGGTCGAGCCGCGCTACTCGGCATTCCTCGCCGCCACGCTCCTTGTCGACGTCTTCGCAGACGCGCAGGGTCGAGGGTGGGACGCCGGCACCGCCGGCGGCGAGGCGCTCTCCCGGGTGTTGGCGACGTCGCTGTATCCACGGCGGATCGCCGGGTTCGCCACGGCTTCGACTTGGCTCGACAGTGATCGTTCCGACTTCGTGAACGCCAATCCGGCTAGCGACCGTTTAACCGAGGCGACGGGCTGTGCGGTGCTCTTCCTCAACTACCTGCACTTGCAACTCGGATTTCCGTGGGACCAGATCGTGGCCGCCGGCGGGGTGACATTGTCGGCCGCCGCCGAGCGCCTCACCGGGGCGAGAGAAGACCCATTCCCTGAGTTCCGCAGGCTGCTCGACGCCGCGTTCCCGCCGGGCCGGCCGGCACAACTCGGCAATGACAACCCTTTCCCCCTGCCCGGCGCGCCTACGCCGACCGAAGCAGCTCACCCACAGACAACCGCCGCCAGTGCACATTCGCAGGTCACCGGGGCAGGTCCGGCCGTGCTTGACATGAGCCCAGCGCCCGGCTCGTCCTTGGCCGATGCCTCTCGCTCAGGCTCGTGGTCGTTGGACGCCGTCGTCGAGAGCCGGAGGTGGATCCGTTGCTCGGCTCCGTTTGCCCACGTGCGGGCGACGTCGGTGTTCGTTCCCGAGTTTTATGAAGAACTATCTGCAGAGTACCGAGCGTTGCTCGGAGCCGGCCGCTTCAGTTCCGACATCCCTGGCTACGACGCGTCGGCACTTACGGTCACCGAGTCGAGTTGCTCGGCGCTCACGTTCTTCCTCTCTCGATCCTGGCACGACATGCTGGCGCAGCTGCTGGACGTGACGGTGACCGGCGACGTGAACGTTTCGTTGCATCACCACGCGGTGGGATCCGCCAGCGGCGCGCCCCATAACGACCTCAACCCCGGATGGTTCGTCGACGCGGCGGGCCGAGAGAACACCAACGTGAGCGATCCGGCTCGCTGCGGCTACCGTACGGGGGTCACGACGACGGATCTGGCTCCGGTGGAGCGGATCCGGGCGATTGCCGTGCTCTACTACCTTGCGAACCCGGCGGATGCGGCGTATTGGGGTGGAGAATCCGGCCTCTACCGGGATAGCTCGACACCCGTGGACCGTCCGGAGGTTGCCATACCGCCGGTCAACAACTCGCTGGTCGCCTTCGAGTGCACCCCGTTCTCCTTTCATTGCTTCATCACCAATCCTCATTTTGAGCGCAACAGCGTGGTGATGTGGCTCCACCGTGACAAACTCGACGCCGTGAGACGATGGGGGGAGCAGAGCATTGTCGGTTGGTAACTCCACACCGTCTCCGGCGAGCAAACGGGTCTGCGTCCTCACCGGAGCCGGGGGAACCTTGGGCACCTCGTTCTGCCTGCGCTTCGCCGGCGAATACGACATCGTGGCCGTCTACCGGCGGCACCGGCCGCCCGTCGCCGCCCAGGATGCGTCCTTCGTTGACCCGCTGGATCCGGACGCCTCCCTCGCCGAGAACAACGAGGCTGTCTTTGCCATCCAGGCGGACCTCACGAAAGAGTCCGACTGCGACCGGGTCGTCGAGTCTGCCCTGAGCCGGTTCGGCCGCGTCGACCTCGTCATCAACAACGCCGTGTCCTCGACGTGGGGGCCGATCCTCGGCAACGAACGTCTGCGCCGCAGCGCTTACGACCAGATGGTGACGAACGTCCTGGTGCCCATGAACCTGTCCGCTTCGATCGCCCGCCAGTTCTGGCAGGGCCGCGACGAAGAGAACCGATCGCACAACCGCAACGTCGTCAATGTCTCGAGCGTCGCCGGACTCAGGCTGTACCCCCACTCCGGCCAAAGCGTGTATGCCGCGTCGAAGGCGGCGCTGAACCACCTGACTCTGCATATGGCCCAGGAGTTCGCCGCCATCGGCGTGAGGGTGAACGCCACAGCTGCAAACAGCTTCCCGTCCCACGTTCCCATCGCCAGAGCGACAGAAGCGATCGTGCGGTTGGACCAGGGGACAGCGAACGGAACCATCGTTGTCGTCGACGGCGACCGCGACTGGGTCCTGACCATGCCGCCTTTCGGGCCGGGCGTGGCAACCGGAGCACTGGTGTGAGATGACCGAGGCGCGCCAGGCTGGTCTCGATGACGGGTCCTCCTCGGGGCCACAGAAGGCAGGAAGCGTGAGCGATGTCGTTCGATGACCCGGGGTGGGGGGGATGGACGCCTCCGCCGGCTACCGGCGAGCAAGACCCCACGTTGCCGGAGGCCCCTGCGGCAGAGCCAGTCGTTCCGGTCACCGAGCCGGTTGGCACGGTCACAGCTCCCCCAGGGTTCCCGCCCGGGCAGGAACCCCCGGTCCGGCCCGCCTCTGACGTCAGCGGCCCGTCGCCCTGGTGGCGCCGACCGGTGACGGTCGCGATCGCGATCGCCGCTGTGGTGGCCATCGGCGCGGGAGTAGCCGTTGCTTCGTCGTCGGGCTCGTCCGGGCCAAAGGTCGCACCCACGACAACACCCACCACGCCAACACCCACGACTGTGCCCACGTCCTCCTCTGCTCCTACGACGGTGCTGACCTCGACCACGCCGGCCCTCTTGAGCAAACAGGCTTACATCACTGCGGCGGACGGGATCTGCGCGAAGTACAAACCACAGCTCGATGCCGCCACCAACGCCGGTGACTTGGCCACCGCGCTTCCGCTCCTGCAGAACGAGCTAGCCGAGCTGCGGGCACTCGGCGACCCTGCGCAGGATGCCCAGATTGCGCGAGCGGCGTTCGACAACGTCAGTCAGGCCATACCATTCCTGCAGGCCGGTGACCTGACCAACGCCAACGCCCGGCTACTGGCCGGCGACACCTTGGCTGGGCAGTTTGGGATGCAGGTTTGCAACTACGGTCATTGACTGATGCTGAGCCGGGCGTGATGGGCAAGTGATGGGAACAAGGACTGCTGGGCATGCGGGAGCGAGATCAGCACCGAGATGCCGTGCCCGTTGAGGACGGTGAGCCCGAGCTTCGTCAGCATCGGCGTCTCGCCCTGGTGCCACTGTACGGTGAGGACCCGGCCCGGCACGCTCTCGATC
>CAXMLU010000190.1:0-10288 GCA_964194255.1 uncultured bacterium | reverse complement strand
GTACAGGGCTTTGCAGGCCCTTGCCTAAGCCACTCGGCCACGCCGCCACGCACCGCCAGTGCGGCGCGTGACGACTCTACCCTCCACTTCTCGCTCGCCGACGCCGAGAGTTTGGGGATGATCGGGATTGGGGAAGGGCAGGGGTATGGGCGTTGGCGGTAGGGCCGTGGCACGTGCCGGTATCCCCATAAGAGATGGCAGCCATCTGCATAGACTGTTGGACAGATGCAGCCTCGTAGCGCACTGTATATCCGATGCCTGCTGACCCGCAGCTTCCGACGAGTAGCGGCCGTCCGTGGGCACGTCAGGCCTGGATGGCCCACGCCATCTGCGCCGGCCGGACGGAGCTGTTTTTCGCCCCGCCCAACGAGCGCGAGCCGGCCCGGCTCGTCCGCGAAGCCGCCGCCCGGATGGTCTGTGCCGAGTGCCCGGTGCTCGCCCAGTGCCGCCGCTACGCGGTCGAGTTCGGCGAGCTCGGCTTCTGGGGCGGGCAGAACGACGACGAGCGGGCGGTCGCCCGGCGCCGTCTCCGCCGCGTCGCCTCCTAGTTAGCCACCGCACTCCAGTCGCGAGGCCGCGCAGACGGCGCCCTCCTGTGCCAACCAGAGGGTCTCACCAGTGACGGCCAGATCCACGGGGGCATCTCCGGAGATTGCCTTGCGGTACTCGATCGTGGCCCGGCGCACCGGCCGGGCCGCCCTGACCTCTTCCACGGCGTGGAAGTAGGCAGCGTTGTTGACGTGGCCCAACAGATCGAGGTCGCTGCGCCGCAGCGGCCACCTCGCCCAGGTGACGGCCGCCGGTGGGTCTGGCAGGGTCAGGCGGGCGGACACCCGGCGGCCTCCGGCCACATCGTCGTAGGCCTGGTGAAAACGGCCGGTGAGCCGAGCCGGCCTCCCTTCGCCGTCCACGGGCACCCAGACCGCGGCGGTCTCCACCGACGCACTGGCGGAGCGGACCGTCGTGCGTCGCTCGGCCCACCGGCTTCCCGTTCCGGAACACCATGTGGTGAGCTCCACCTCTTCCCCCCGCCGCGGCAGTGCCGCGCCCACCTCGATCACCAGCCGGCGCACCACCCACGCCAGGGCGTCCTCGAGGCCGGCATCCCGAGCGTCGTCGGCGGCTACGTCCTGCAGATAGGCCGCCAGCGCGTCCAGTCTCAAGCCGCCGAACGGGTCCGCGTCCCCCAGCCGCACCTCGCGCACCGCCCAAAAGCGCCGGCCAGTGGCAGGCATCGGCACCAGGTCATCCATGGTCGCGGACGCTACCGGCCTGTTGACAGGTCACCGAACCAGGCGTAACGTCCTCGACCCCGTCGCAGCGCCATCGGCCCCGGGCGCGCGTCCGCGGGAAGGAGACACATGGCGGTCGCCGACGACGACCTCGATACCGAGCAGGCGCGGGTCGACTACGCCTACGGCTGCCTGGAGGCGATGCGCGAACGGGCAACGGAGCTGCGCGACGACACCGACCCGGTGAGCTTCCCCGAGCTGTTCGCCGCCTTGCAGCGACGGGTCTCCGTTTTGGGCGACAACGGACGGGCTCTTTGCTTCGGCCGTATCGACGAGGACGGCGGACCGACCTGGTACATCGGCCGCCGCCACGTGGAAGACGACGCCGCCGACCCCGTGGTGGTGGAATGGCGCACTCCGGTCGCGGCGCCGTATTACCAGGCAACGCTGGGGGATCCGCATGGCCTGTCGCGCCGGCGCCAGTTCGTGGCCGACGGCCGAAACCTGCTGTCGATGGCCGACGACCGCTTCGCTCGCGCCGGAAGCCCGCAGCCGACCGAGGGGCTGCGGGTGCGTGGCCGGGACGCCCTGCTTGCCGAATTGGATCGGCGCCGCACCGGCGAGATGCTCGACATCGTCTCCACCATCCAGGTTGAGCAGGACGCGATCATTCGCGCCCCGCGCCCCGGGATCATCGCCGTGCAGGGCGGTCCCGGTACCGGCAAGACCGCCGTTGGCCTCCACCGCGCTGCCTTCCTTCTTTACGGCAACGACGCGCTGGCCCGCTCCGGGGTGCTGGTGGTCGGCCCCAACCGGATGTTCTTGCGCTACATCGCCTCGGTCCTCCCCTCCCTCGGCGAGGAGGCCGTCGTGCAGACGACACTCGCCGACCTGGTCCCCGAGGTCCGGGTGCGGACCGGCGAAAGCCCGGATGCGCAGCGGGTCAAGGGCGATCTCCGCATGGCCTCGGTACTGGCCCGCGCCCTCGCCGGGCGTCGCCAACCGCTGGAAGCGGATCTCGAGCTCTTCGTTGGCAGCGTCCGGTTCGACCTGCCATTGGCGCACGCCAATGAGCTGGCCCTCGCCATGACCCAGCGAAGCCTCCCCTACTCCTCGGGCAGAGACTCGCTCCGAGAGCAACTGTTGCGCGCCGTCTACGACGGTTACGTTGAGCGCGCCGGGCGGCTAGCCGCTCCCGAGTTCGCGGGTCTGGCGCGCGCCCTTCGTTCGCACAAAGCCTTCCTGGCCGCCCTCGATCGACTCTGGCCCGCCGTGTCTCCCGCTACCCTCGTCCGCGACGTGCTCACCAACGCTCGGGCCCTCGAACGAGCGGCGGACGCGATCCTCGTCCCCGCCGAGCGGGCCGTGCTCCACCGGAAGGCGGCACGAAAGCTCGACGACGAGCGATGGACGGAGGCCGACGGCCCGCTGGTCGATGAAGCCAAGGAGCTAGTCCTCGGCCAGTCCCGGACCTACGGCCATGTCGTCGTGGACGAAGCGCAAGACCTGTCGCCGATGCAGCTGCGCATGCTCGGCCGGCGCTGCCCGAGCGGCTCCATGACCTTGCTCGGCGATTTGGCTCAGGGCATTGGCGTATGGGCCCACGATGACTGGCAGAGCGTGCTCGACCAGGTCCCCGCGCCGGACGGGGCGCGCATCGAAAGGTTGTCGCTTGGCTACCGGGCGCCGGCCCAAGTCCTGGAACTGGCCAGCCGGCTCCTCGCCGTTGCGGCGCCCCAGGTGGGACCGACCGAATCCATCCGGGCTGGCCGCACCGAGCCGACACTGCTGCGCGTCGGCGACGACGACATGATGGCCGCCGAGGCTGTCGCCGAGGCCGGTCGGCTCGCCCGCGATCACTTCTCGGTCGCCATCATCACGCCGACGGTCTTCGTGCCGCTTGTGCGCGCTGCTCTCGGTCAGGCGACCCTCGACTGGGCGGACGCCTCAGACGCGGGCCTCGAGCACCGCGTCACCTTGCTCCCCGCGCCGTCGTCGAAGGGGCTCGAGTTCGACGCCGTCGTAGTTGTCGAGCCGGCGGCTGTGGCCGAGGATGCGCCGCGGGGATTGCGGCTGCTCTACGTCACCATGACCCGGCCGACCCAGCACCTCTCCATCGTGCACCGCCGCCCCCTGCCGGAGGCTCTCCAGGGACGCTGAACAGCAGCCGCGTCACGGTTCTTCGGGCGAGCCCTCATCACGCGCCGGCTGGGTCCCACCCCAGCCGGCTGTGGCATGCTGGTCGTTCGGCAGATCCTCCCCCGGGCGGATCTGTCCCAGCGAAGCGGATGCAAGTGCGGAGCGTCAAGCTCCCAGGGCTGCCGGCACATTGACAATCGAGTCGAGAAGGAGCGGCGGACGAGACGGCCCCCAATCCTCGTGGGAGGGGGTGTCCCATGAAAAAGAACACGAACTCCAGCAGTCGCGTCCGCCTTATCGCTGCAGTGACCAGTCTTGCCTCAGTGCTGCTCGCCGGTGGTGCCGGCTTCACCATCGGGGGTAAATAGATCGAAACCCAGCGTAAGCCCGATGATTCGTCCTGCTTTCGGCCGTTTCACCGCCCGCCTTCTCGACTCGGTGCCAGCCCTCACCTACCATTTCCCCTGGGGAACACCTGGGGACCATCCTGGGGATAGGCATCCCGCCGGCGGAGCAGGAACGAGGGGCCGATGACAGAAGGGCCAGCCGACAGCGCACAGCGTCAGCTCCGCCTACGCCTGCTCACGGTTTGTGCCGTGGCGAGCGCGCTGGGTGTCGCCGTTTGGCTGGGCCACCGAGCCGTCGGCCGCCCCAATCTTGGCATCGTCATCCTCTTCGGCGTGGCCATGATCCTGGCGGAGAACGCGGCCGTGGTGCTTCCGTCCACCCTCAGGGTCAGCCCGAGCATTCTCCTGGTGCTGGCGGCCATCGCCGCCTTCGATGGGCGGGGAACCACCGTCGGCGCATTGCTGGTCGGTGCGTGCGGCCCGCTGGTCTTCAGTCACCTCCGCCGTAAGCGCTTCGCGGTGGTGGGGTTCAACTGCGCCCAGTACGCCTTGTCGGCGGTCGCCGCCGCCGCCGTCTACGACCGGCTTCGCGCCGCGGGTGCGCCCGCCGTGGTCGCCGCGGTTGTCGCCGCGCTGGCCTTCGCGCTGGTCAACATCGCGTTGGTCCTGCCGACCGCGGTCGCCGAATCCGGCACTCCGGCGCGCTCCCTCCTGGCCGACATGTTGCCGGCTCTTCCCAACTACGTCGCCTTTGGCCTGCTCGGTGCCCTGCTCGGCCGGCTGTATGCCGATGCCGGTCCCGCCGCGGCAGTGGCGGCGTTGGCTGTCGCCGTCATCGCCCGCTCCGCGTTCGGGACGCTCCTCCAGGCGCGGCAGGCGAAACTCGGCCTGGACGCAGTCCACGGCTTCACCGCCGGGCTGGATCACACCGGCGACGGACACGCCACCGTCTCGGCCGTACTGGGCGAAGCTCGTCGTCTCCTGCGGGCCGAGGTGGCGGAATTGGTGGTGCTCCGCGCCGGCGACCCCGATGCCATCCGCACCATGCTCGGCCCGTCTGGAGCACTCCAGCAGGAACGGATCAAGGGACCGGTCCGGGAGCTCAATGCGGCCAGCGAGGGACCCGTCCTCGCCTCATCCTGGGACCGTGGCCTGTCCGACGTGATGATCGCCCCGCTGCGCGGGGACGGCGGTGTCGTCGGCTGCCTCTTGGTGGGAAACCGTCTCCCCGAACTCGGCCCGTTCGAGACCGGCCACCTCGCCATGTTCGAGACGGTCGCCAACCACGCCGCCGTCGCCCTCGAGAACGGCCAGCTCATGGACCGGATCCGCTGGGACTCGCTCCACGATCCGCTGACCGGGCTGCCGAACCGAGCGTGCTTTAGCGATCTTGTCGACCGCGCCGGAGCGTCCGGCCAGCTCGGCGCCGTCCTGCTCATCGACCTCGATCGCTTCCGCGATGTCAACGACACGTTGGGTCACGATCACGGTGACAGCCTGCTCGTCGCCGTCGCATCCCGCCTGACCGCGGAGATCGGCGACCGGGGCCAGGTCGCCCGGCTCGGCGGTGACGAGTTCGCCGTGCTGCTCAACCAGTCGGTCAACGGCGACGCCGCCCGAGAGGCCGTCGGTCTGCTGGCCGCCCTCGACGACGCATTCGAGATCGACGGTTTCGCCCTGGAGATCACGGCCAGCATCGGGATTGCCCTGCTCCCCGTTCACGGTCGTACCGCGGTCACCATCCTGCGTCGGGCGGACATCGCGCTGTATGCGGCGAAGGCCGAGCACAGCGGCTGGGAGGTCTACCGGGTCGACCGCGACCGCTCCAGCCGGCAGCGGCTGGCGCTGGCCGGCGAGCTGCGACGAGCTATCGCCCGTCGAGAGCTTCAGGTCCACTACCAACCCAAGGCCGATCTGCGTACCGGCGTCGTCACCGGCATAGAGGCGCTCGTACGGTGGCCACATCCTCAGCACGGCATGTTGATGCCGGACGATTTCATCGCCATCGCGGAACACGCCGGACTCATCCGGCCTCTCACCATCTTCGTCCTACGCGACGCTGCCCGCCGCTGCCAGACACTGCGCGCCCAGGGCTTCGCTTTGAACGTCGCCGTGAACCTCTCGGTGCGCTCCGTCCTCGACGTTGGCCTGCCCGACATGGTGGGCAGCATCCTGCGGGAGGCCGGCCTCGGTGCAGGGTCCCTCGTGTTGGAGATCACCGAGAGCAGTGTCATGGCCGACCCGGCCCGCAGCATCGGTGTGCTCGGGCGGCTGTCGTCGCTTGGCGTGCACATCTCGATCGACGACTTCGGGACCGGATACTCGTCGCTGACCCACCTGCGGCGGCTGCCCATCGACGAAGTGAAGATCGACCGGTCGTTCGTGGCCGGGCTGACCTCCGACGTAAGTGACGCGGTTATCGTTCGGTCAACCATCGAGTTGGCCCGCAACCTCGGGCTCCGCGTCGTCGCCGAAGGGGTCGAGGATGAGGCCACCTGGCTGCGGCTGGCGGACCTTGGTTGTGATGCGGCTCAAGGTTTCTATCTGAGCCGCGCCGTCACCGGGGAGGCCCTGACCGACTGGCTGCAGTCGGACCGAACGATCCGTCCGACGGCATAGCGTTCCGCAGGTGGACTGTCCCGCCTGCGGACGAGCCGAATGCGGAGGCTCGCCGGTTCTGCCGGTCTTGTGGCGCGGCGCTGACACCCTCATGCGGACGCTGCGGAGCCCGCAACGAGGCCGGTGACCGTTTCTGCGGCAACTGCGGCGACCCACTGGAAACGCCCGCGGTAAGAGCCGCGACGGTCGCCACCCTGGAGGGCGAACGCCGCCAGCTCACTGTCATGTTCTCGGACCTGGTCGGCTCAACCAGCCTGGCCGACAAGCGCGACCCCGAAGACGTGCAAGAGGTCCTTCGCTCCTACCACGAGGCGGCCGCGGCCGTCGTCGAGGACTTCGGGGGCATGGTGGCGCAGTTCCAGGGTGATGGGATGCTCGTCTACTTCGGTTATCCGCACGCCGACGAGGGAGCTGCCCGGCAGGCGGTCGCCGCCGGCCTGGGCATCGTCGACGCGGTGAGCAAGCTGGCTCTCGCCAGCCGCGTCGGTGTACACACCGGGCTGGTCGTGGTCGGCGAGCTCGGGGCTCGGGGAAAGGGTCGAACCGACGACATCGCCGGCGAGACGCCGAACATCGCCGCCCGAGTGCAGGCGCTGGCGGAACCGGGGCAGGTGATCATCACCGCCGCCACGGCCGCTCTCATCTCGGGATTCTTCGAGCTCGGGCCCGCCGCAACGACCTCATCTTGAACTCTGACGTTCTGCACCACATCGCTGAGTTCTTCTACTTCCTCGGGATCGCGGCCACGGCTGCGGCGTTGGTCTTATTGGCCCGGGCCATCGGCGAGAGCCCCGAACTGGGTCGCCTGATCGCCGGCCTCGCCATTGGCACGGCCGTGGCCCACGTCCTGCAATTCGGGTGGCTGCTGGACGTCACGCCGATGGAGAACTTCGGTATCGTCGGCATCGTCCTGCAGGTCGTCCTCTTCGCCGTGCTCGGCATCCATCTCCTGCGAGCCGCGCCCACTCTCGCGGTAGCCCCGGTAGCCGACACCCCGCCGGGGCGCTGATGGCGATGAACGTGCGCTACGGGACGCCGGCGGGGCGCTGGGTGCTCCTCGCCACGGTCCTCGGGTCGGGCATGGCCGCGCTGGACGCCACCGTGGTCAACGTCGCCTTGCCGACCATCGGCAGAGACCTCGGCGCCGGTGTCGCCGGGCCGCAATGGGTGCTCACCTCCTACCTGCTCACGCTGGCGTCGCTGATCCTTCTGGGCGGCTCGCTCAGCGATCGCTTCGGCCGCCGCCGGGTATTCCGGGCGGGGGTGATCTGGTTCTCGGCGGCGTCATTGCTATGCGGGTTGGCGCCCAATCTGGCCACGCTCATCGCCGCCCGCGCCCTCCAGGGCATCGGCGGTGCACTGCTGACGCCGGGCAGCCTGGCAATCATCGAGTCCTCGTTCGCGCCCGACGAGCGCGGCCGCGCCATCGGCGCGTGGTCCGGGCTCGGTGGGGTGGCGTCGGCCATCGGCCCGTTCGCCGGTGGGTACCTGGTGTCCGCCGTCTCCTGGCGCCTCGTGTTCCTCCTCAACCTCCCGCTGGCGGCCATGGTCCTCGTCGCCACCCGCCACGTGCCGGAAACAAACGACCCGATGATGGCCCCCCAGTTGGACCTGGCCGGGGCATTCCTCGGCGCGGCCGGACTGGCGGCTGGCACCTTCGCTCTCATTGAGAGCCCCGGCCATGCGGTGAGCAAGACGGTGATCGCGCTGGCCGGCGTCGCCAGCATCGGTTGCCTGGTCGCCTTCGTGCAGGTGGAGCGGCGATCCTCACATCCGGTGCTGCCCGTCGACATCTTCAAGTCACGTCAGTTCACGGCCGCCAACCTGGTAACTGTGCCGATGTACGCCGCCCTCGCGGGTGTCTTCTTCCTGCTGGCGGTGGACCTCCAGCAGGTATTGGGCTACTCACCACTCGAGGCCGGCGCGTCACTGTTTCCGGTCACCGTCATCATGCTGTTGCTGTCGTCGCGCGCCGGGGCCATGGCTCAGCGCATCGGCCCCCGCCTACCGATGACGGCCGGACCGCTCGTCGTCGCCGCCGGCCTCCTCCTCATGCATCGCATCGGCAAGGGCGGCAGTTACGTGACGACCGTGCTTCCCGCGCTCGTGGTGTTCGGACTCGGCTTGTCTCTCGTCGTGGCCCCGCTCACCTCCACGGTGCTTCAGGCCGCCGACGCTCGTCACGCCGGTATCGCGTCGGGCGTGAACAACGCGGTGGCCCGCGTCGCCGGGCTTCTGGCCATCGCCGTCCTGCCCCTGCTCTCCGGCCTCACCGGATCGGCGTACCGCGATCCGCACCGTTTCTCGGCCGGGTTTCACACCGCCATCCTGATCACCGCCAGCATGGCCGTCGCCGCCGGCGTCGTCGCGGCGGTGGGCATCCGCAACCCGCCGCCCTCGCAGAGCGCAGCCGCCCCTCGGTCGCACTGTGCGGTGGACGGGCCGCCGCTCTCCCATCTCGATCCATCCGCGGTGTAGTGGGCGGCCACGCCGTTGCATGATGGTGGGAACCCCCCGAAGGAGTGCGTATGGAACCGATCGAGCCGCCGCGCCCCGAGCCACCCCCGCTCGGGGCGCCCCCGTCTGAGCTCGGCGCCGATGGCCTGGACCGGAACAACCGGCGCAGTGCATGGATCGGCGGCGGCGTCGCCGCCCTCATCCTGACGGGTCTGCTCGGTTACATCATCGGACTGCAGGTAGGCCGCAATCAGAATTCGGCGTCGGTGGTCACGGGTTCTTCGTCCACGGGTCTGGCCACACCGAGTCCGACCTCGAAGCGCGCGGTCACCGGATCGATCACAGCGGTGAACGCGACCCTCATCACCGTTACCGACCAGAGCGGATCGAAGGTCACGGTGGAGCTGACACCGCTCACGACCATCCGGGTACTCGACTACGGATCGCCGGCCAGCCTCAAGCCCGGCGGGAACATCACCGTCATGGGCCGCCGGCTGTCGAACGGGACGATGCGCGCCAGGATGGTCACCGTCAACCCGGCCGGCCCGGCGCCCGTGCCCGGCCTCCCGACGTCGACACCCACCACCACGCCATGACCACCCCGACCCTTTCCCCATGTTCCCGTTGAAAGGATCCGGCCTGGTGCTGGTGGCCGCGCTCCTGCTCGTGCCCCTCGCGCCACCGGCGGGGGCGGATAGCGCCGTCCAGCCCGGCAACCGGCCCACCCCGATCCCGGGTGGTACCAACGGCCAGCTGCCATCGAGCGATCTCATCGGCGTGGCCCCCGGATGCCAGGCGGCCAGGGCAGCCGGTCCCAGTCTCGGGCTTCTGCTGTCGACGGCCAGGGGAAAGGGCGTCGCGCTCGGAACCGAGCAGTGTTACCGCCCGCTGGCCGACCAGGTGGCCCAACAGCAAGCGGCGACGGCGGCCGGCAACAGCGCCTGCGCCGCGGCCGTCGCCACCAGTCCGGGCGGACCGGTCGGTACCTCGATGCACGGCTGGGGCAAGGCGGCAGACTTTTTCGATGTGGGGGGCTCGGTTGCGTTCGGCTCGCCTGGCTATCTGTTCCTCCAGACCGACGCCGGTCGGTTCGGCTGGAACCATCCGGGGTGGGCCCAGCCCGGCGGCAGCGCCTGTCCCGAACCCTGGCATTGGGAGTGGGTGGGCGACGGCGGCACCCTCGGCGCCGCGCCCATCCGGGCGGACGTGGTGGCCTTGCTCCCGACCACCGACGACCAGGGCTACTCGACGGTGACCGGCCTCGGCGCGATGGTCAACCGGGGCGATGCCATCGACCGCGGGTCGGCGGCCGCCATCAACCTGAACTGGTTGGTGGTCGGAGCAGCGCGCACCGCCGGCAGCGGCTACTGGATGGTCGGACTCGATGGCGGGGTGTTCACCTTCGGTGACGCCGGGTTCTTCGGATCAACGGGCGCCATGCATCTCAACCAACCGATCGTCGGCATGGCCGCCACTCCGGACGGGGGCGGGTAC
>CAXMLU010000189.1:0-8742 GCA_964194255.1 uncultured bacterium | reverse complement strand
ATGTTGAACCGGGGCCGGTGCTGTTTGATGAGGGAGTACTCGAGCATGAAGGCCTCGACGTCGTTGCGCACCTGGATCCACTCGACGGTCTCGGCCGCCGCGACCATCTGGGCGGTACGGGGCAGCATGCTGGCCGGACTCTGGAAATAGTTCGACAGGCGGCTGCGCAGCGACTTGGCCTTGCCCACATAGATGACACGGCCATCCCGGTCCTTGAACTGGTAGGACCCGGGCCGGTCGGGGATCGTGCCGGTGGGCGGGCGCTGAAGCACACCTCTACTGTGCCGCAGCGTGAAGGCTAGGTACGCGGTCTGGGCCGGTCGGGCCGCACCGGCTGCGCTGCTGGTGGTGATGGGTTGGCAGCGGCGCTGGACGGCCGAGGACGCCTTCATCGATTTCCGGATCGTCCGCAACCTGCTCGCCGGCCACGGGCCGGTGTTCAACCCCGGACAGCGCGTCGAGGCCTATACCAGCCCCCTCTGGGTCCTCATCCTGGCCATGGGCCATGCCGTCCTCCGCATCCCTGTCGAGTGGCTTGCGGTGCTGTTGGGACTCGGACTGTCGGGCACCGGCGTGGCCCTCGGCGGTCGGGCGGCCACCGAACTGGGGGGCGACCCACGGGCGTTCCCGCTCGGTATGGCCGCCTTCGTGGCCGTGGCCGCGGCGTGGGACTTCGCCACGTCCGGACTCGAGGGCGGTCTGGTGCTGGCGTGGATCGGTCTGTCCTTTTTCCTGCTCGTCCGTCTGCGCCTCGACCCCGGCCGCCGGAGCGCGATCGTGGCCCTGGTGCTCGGGCTGGGTCCCCTCGTCCGCCCCGACCTGTTGGTCTTCTCGGCCGGGTTTCTTCTCGGCCTCGCTGTCCTCACCCCTCGTTCCGAGTGGCTTCGCCTGGCCGGCGCCGCCGCCGCGATGCCGGTCGCTTATCAGGTATTTCGGATGGGGTATTTCGGAGCCCTGGAGCCGAATACGGCGCTGGCCAAGGAAGCGACGGCCGCCTACTGGCACCAGGGCCTGGCCTATCTCGGCGACTTTCAGCGCACCTATGTTCTCTGGATCCCAGTCGCGGCCGCGTTGGTCATCGTCGGCGGTCGGGTGCTCACCCGCCAGCGGGACGGTGACCAGGCCGGGGCCGTGCTCATCGCCCTCCCCGTCCTGTGTGGGGTCCTTCACGGCCTGTACATCGTGCGCGTCGGTGGCGATTTCATGCACGGCCGCATGCTCCTGCCCAGCCTGTTCGCTGTCCTCCTCCCCGTGAAGGTTGGATGGCGGCCCCGAGATCCCCGTCCGGCGATGGCCGTCGCATCTCTCGTGTTGGTCGGCTGGGGGTTGTGGGCTCTCGCCGGCTTGCGTACGACGACGGGGCTGGACCTCAAGACGGGGATCGCCGACGAGCGCCGGATCTGGCTGAGCTATGCCCATTCCCCTCACCCGGTCACGGTGGCCGACTACGGCCGGTCCCGCTTTGCGGTGGACGCTCGCGAGCTCCGCGACATCGCCCGAACACAGCGAGTGGTGCTCGTCGGGCCCGAAGGCGACTCGCTGGCCCTGCCGCCGGTCCCGCTGGCCCCGGCCATCCCGGCGCGCGCTGTAGTCGCCCGGCCCAGCGTCGGCATCATCGGGTACACCACGGGCAGCCAGGTCCGCATCTTCGATCAACTGGGCCTGGCTGATCCCTTTGGCAGCCGTATCCGCCTTCGAGTCCGGGGCCGCCCCGGTCACGAGAAGCTCATCGGCGACGAGTGGATGATCGCCATTAACGGCGACCCGGCGGCGGTGATGCCGCTGGGTGCCCCCTCCGCCGCCCTCGTGTCCGACGCGCGGGCGGCGCTGGCCTGTCCTGCTCTCCAGCAGCTCACCAAGGCGGTGTCGGCCCCCCTGGATTTCGGCCGGTTCGCGTCCAACTTCTGGCATGCCTGGTCCCTCACCAGGCTCCGTTTCGATGCGTCGCCGGCCGTGGCCAGAACGGAGCTCTGCCACGGCGGCGGGGTGGCCGGGGCGGCGGGACGCCGCTGAGGCGGGCGGGACGCCGCTGGCAGCGGGCGGGACGCCGCTGGCAACTTCGGGCCGGCATCGTCGACTTGTGTGCGCCTGGGTACTCGCCCACCGGGTACGCGGACGCGCGCAAGTCCGGCGCACGTGGCCCGTGGCCGGGGTAGGCATTGGTTTTCGAGTCGGCCTACACTGAGCTTCGGCCGGCCTGGTATCCGGCTCCATATCCCCTCGAGACCGACATCCCCGCGGACGGGCGACCAGGCTGTCCCCGCCGGTCATATCGAGGGTCCTAATTGGAGGACCTCCATCTGATGCTACGGCTCCAGATTCCACTTCCCGAGGGGTACACAGCTACGAGTCCCGCCGAGCTGGAGCGACGCATCGGCGCCACCAAGGAACGCCTCGGTTCCCGACTACTCGTGCTCGGCCACCACTATCAGCGCGACGAGGTGATGCGTTGGGCCGATGCCCGGGGCGACTCGTTCGGGCTGTCCCGCATCGCCGCCGCCCGGCGTGATGCCGACTTCATCGTCTTTTGCGGCGTCCACTTCATGGCCGAATCGGCCGATGTCCTCACCGCCGCCCACCAGCAAGTCCTTCTCCCCGACCTCAACGCCGGATGTTCCATGGCCGACATGGCCGATGTCGAGTCGGTGGAGGAAGCCTGGCAGGAGTTGGGGGATATCACCGACATCGATCGGTTGGTCCCGATCACGTACATGAATAGCTCGGCGGCCCTCAAGGCGTTCGTCGGGCGGCATGGCGGAGCGGTGTGCACGTCGTCGAATGCGCGTGCCGTGCTGACCTGGGCGCTAGGACGCGGCGACAAGGTGCTGTTCTTCCCCGACCAGCACCTCGGGCGCAATACCGGGTACCAACTCGGTTTCCAGGCCTCCGACATGCGGGTCTGGGATCCTCGGCAAGACCTGGGTGGGCTGGACGACGTGGACGTCAAGGAGGCGTCGCTGCTCCTGTGGAAGGGTCACTGCTCGGTCCACCAGCGATTCCGGCCCGAGCACGTGGCCGCGTTCCGGTCCGAGTGGCCCAATGGCATCGTCATTGCCCACCCTGAGTGCTCACACGACTTGGTCGAGCTGGCCGACCAGGTGGGCTCGACCGACTTCATCATTCGCGCCGTCGAGGCCGCCTCCCCCGGGTCGACGCTGGCCATCGCCACCGAGATCCATCTGGTCCAGCGGCTGGCGGCCGAGCACCCCGACCGCCGGATCGTGTCTCTTGACCCGCTGATCTGTCCGTGCTCGACCATGTTCAGGATCGATGCCGCCCACCTCTGCTGGGTTCTCGAGGAGCTGAATCAGGGCCGAGTGGTTAACCGCATCACCGTCGATGCCGATATCGCAGAGTGGGCTCGTGTCGCCCTTCAGCGCATGCTCGACATCACCTGAGCCCGCCCTCTGAGGGGCTAGAAAGAAGGCATGGACCTCTCTGGCGCCACCATCCTGTTGACCGGGGGGACCGGCTCGTTCGGTACGGCGTTCGTCGAGCGGATCCTGGGCCGCTGGCCGACCACAGTCGTCCGCGTCTACTCCCGCGATGAGCTGAAGCAATCCGAGATGCGTTCCCGCTTCGGCGAGGCCGAGGTGCGCTACCTCATTGGCGACGTACGCGATCGCGACCGCATGACCCGGGCCGCGCAGGGCTGCGACATTGTCGTGCACGCCGCGGCCATGAAACAGGTCCCCGCCTGTGAGTACAACCCCTTTGAGGCGGTGCGGACCAACGTCCTCGGCGCGCAGCATGTCGTCGACGCCGCCATCGACGCAGGCGTCGAAAAGGTGATTGGCCTATCCACGGACAAGGCGGTTAACCCGGTGAACCTCTACGGCGCCACCAAGCTGTGCGCGGAGAAGATCATCGTCCAGGGCAACGCCTACGCCGCTCAGTCGAAGACCCGTCTCGCCTGCGTCCGGTACGGCAACGTGGTCGGTTCCCGGGGCTCGGTCGTGCCGCTGTTTCGCGACCAGATCAAAAGCGGCCGACTGACCATCACCGACGAGCGCATGACCAGGTTTTGGATCACGCTGCCGCAAGCGGTCGATCTGGTGCTCTACGCCTTGGACCAGATGACCGGCGGGGAGATCTTCATTCCCAAAATTCCCTCGATGCGGGTTGTCGACCTGGCCGAGGCGATGGCCCCCGGCCTGCCCCGCGACGTCATCGGCATTCGCCCCGGAGAGAAGCTCCACGAAGTGCTGCTCACCGCCGATGAGAGCCGGCATGCCATCGAGTCCGGAGATGTGTACGTCGTGCTTCCCGAGCATCCTTGGTGGGTGGCGTCACCCAAATGGATCGACGGGAAGCCGCTCGACGACGGGTTCATCTACTCCAGCGACAGCAATTCCTCGTGGCTCGGCGTTGACGAGCTCCACAAGGTCTTGCCGTGATCCCCTACGGACGCCAATCGGTGAGCGATGACGACATCGACGCCGTCGTCCGCGTGCTCAAAGGCGATTGGCTCACGCAAGGTCCGCACATCGGCGAGTTTGAGGCTTCCATTGCCAAGAGTGTCGAGAGCCGCCACGCGGTCGCCTTTGCCAACGGCACCGCCGCGCTGCACGCGGCGATGGCCGCCGCCGGTATCGGACCGGGCGACATCGTGGCCACGTCGGCACTGACCTTCGTCGCCAGCGCGAATTGCGCCCGGTACGTCGGGGCGACGCCGGTCCTCGTCGATATCGACCCGGCGACGCTCAATCTCGACCCTCGGCAGATTCCGAGCTCGGTTCAAGCGCTGGTCGCCGTGCACTACGCCGGGCTCCCCCTCGACCTGCGCCTGCTTCCCGGCCGGCCGGAGGTGCTCATCGAGGATGCGTGCCATGCCCTCGGAGCCACGACACCGGATGGTCCCGTAGGCAACTGCGCGAACTCCGATATGGCCGTGTTCTCGTTCCATCCCGTCAAGGCGGTCACGACCGGTGAGGGGGGGATGGTCACGACCAATGACGACCGCCTCGCCGCCGGATTGCGCCGGTTCCGTAGTCACGGCACCGTGCCCGCGCCTGGCTCCGGCGGGTGGGCCTACGACGTCGTCGAGCTCGGCTTCAACTACCGCATGACCGACATCCAGGCCGCCCTCGGATCAAGCCAGATGGCCCGGCTGGACAGCTTCATCGCTCGACGGCAGGCTCTCGCCGCCCGATACCGTCGCCTGCTGGCGGAAATGCCGATCGTGCTCCCTCCGGAGCCGCCGCCCGGCTTCACCCACGCCTATCACATCTTCCCCGTTCGCGTGGCCGAGCGATCCCGGATCTACGATGAGCTCCGGGCCGCGGGGATCGGCACGCAGGTGCACTACGTGCCGGTGTATCGCCACTCGCTTTATGCCGACCTCAACGTCTCGGGACGCGACTATCCGGACACCGACAAGGCGTACGAAGGACTCCTGTCGCTCCCGCTCTACCCCGACCTCACCGAAGCCGAGCAGGACTTCGTCATCGAGACGCTCGGGAGGTCGCTGTGAGAAGCCTCGCCGAATCCGAGGCCTGGTGGGCGCGCGCGTCGAAGGTGATACCCCTGGGGACGCAAACGCTGTCGAAGAGTCCGAGCCAGTTCGTTCAGGGCGTATCGCCGATCTACTTGAGTCACGGTCAGGGAGCTCACGTCTGGGACGTTGACGGAAACGAGTACATCGACTACCCGATGGCGCTCGGCCCCGTCATCCTGGGTTACGCCGAACCCGCCGTGGACGAGGCCATACGGGCCCAGCTCGAGCGGGGAATCGTGTTCACCCTGATGCATCCGCTCGAGGTCGAGGTCGCCGAACGCATCGTCGATCTGTGTCCGGGCGTCGAGGCGGTCCGGTTCGGCAAGAGCGGCAGCGACGCGCTCAGCGCCGCCATCCGGGCGTCCCGTGCTCTCACCGGTCGAGATCACGTGCTCGTGGGTGGCTACCACGGCTGGCATGACTGGTACATCGGGACCACGACCCGAAATCGCGGTGTGCCCCAGGCCAGCCGCGATCTGACCACGACATTCGCGTTCAACGATCTGGCCGACCTGGAGAAGAAGCTCAACGAACGCCGCGGTCTGGTGGCGGCGGTCGTGCTCGAGCCATGCGGCGCGGAGATACCCGACGAGGGATTCCTCCAGGATGCGGTCGACCTGGCCCGCGCCCGAGGGGCGGTTTCTGTCTTCGATGAGGTCATCACCGGGTTTCGGCTGGCACCCGGCGGCGCCCGCCAGCGCTACGGGGTGATTCCCGACCTTTCGTGCTACGGCAAGGCGCTCGGCAACGGGATGCCGATCTCGGCCGTGGCCGGGAGCTGGGAGGCCATGCGGCCATTCGAGGAAGTCTTCTTTTCGGGCACGCACGGTGGAGAGGCGCTCTCTTTGGCCGCCGCCGCCGCCGTCCTCGACTGCCTCGCCGACGGCACGGTCCTGGCCGGCATCGCCCGCCTGGGAACCCGCATGCTCGACGGCATCGCCAGCCGGATCAGCGCGCACCAGATCGGCGACCGGGTGCGAGTGGGTGGAGATCCGTCGCGCGCCGTAGTTGGATTCGCGGGCAGCGATCATCTGGTCGCGAAGAGCTGGGTCCAGCAATGCCTGATCGAGAGCGGCGTGCTCTTCAACGGCTCGATGTTCATCTGCGCCCGCCACACCGCCGATGATGTCGATCGGGCGCTGGCCGCCTTCGACGGCGCGTTCGCCGGGCTGGCCGGCGACGCGGACGTGGCCCCACTGTTGAAGGGACCTCCCGTAGCTCCTGTCTTTCGTACGCCATGAGAAGCGTCATCATCGGCCCCCGCGAGGTCGGGCCGGGGCATCCCTGCTACGTGATCGCAGAAGCCGGCTCCAACCACAACCGCGATCTCGACACCGCTCGCCGTCTCATCGACGTAGCCGTAGAGGCAGGCGCGGACGCGGTCAAGTTTCAGACCTACTCCGGCAAGACCTTGTACTCGACTCGTGCCCCTCGCTTTAAGTACTTGGCCGGCGTGACCGACAAGGCTCCTCACGAGCTCCTTGAAGACATCTCACTCCCCCGGGAGTGGCAGCGCCTCCTCGCCGAGCACTGCCGTCAGCAAGGCATCGAGTTTCTGTCTTCGCCCTTCGATCGGCAGGCCGTCGACGAGCTCGACGAACTTGACGTCGCCGCCTTCAAGCTGGCCTCGTTCGAACTGGTGGACCTCCCCTTCATCACCTACATGGCCGGCAAGGGCCGTCCCATCATCATGTCCACCGGCATGGCGACGCTGGCCGAGATCGACGAGGCCCTGGCCGCGGCCAGGGAGGGTGGCGCCGCCAGCATCGCCCTACTGCAATGCGCCTCGTTGTATCCGAGCCCCCCGAAGATCATGAATCTGCGGACCATACCGGCCATGCAGGCCGCCTTTGGTCTGCCGGTCGGTCTGTCGGACCACACCCTGGGCGTGCACATCGCCCCTGCCGCGGTCGCGATGGGCGCCGCGCTGGTGGAGAAACACTTCACGCTTGACCGCTCGAGCACGGGTCCTGACCACCCCTTCGCCATCGAGCCGAGCGAACTCAAGGACCTCGTCGCTCACATCCGAGATGTCGAAGCCGCTCTTGGGGATGGGTTCAAGTCCGGGCCATCTACCGAGGAAGCCAGCGAGATGTATACCAAGGCTCGCCGCTCGGTGGTCTCGGCGGTGCGCATCCCCGCCGGCCAGCGGCTCACGCGGGACATGCTCACCGTGAAACGGCCCGGATTCGGCATCAAGCCAAAGTTCATCGACGCTCTGGTGGGACGAGTGGCCGCCCGAGACATCGAGGAGGACGAGGTCATCACCTGGGACATGGTCTGATGCGGGTGATCGGCCTTTATGACATCGGTCCCGGGGTCGGGATGGGACACTTCCGCCGTCTCCAGGCGCTCGCCGCGGCTCTCGGCAGCGCCGGCTGTGTCGTCGAGATGGCGCTCACCACCGACCGGCTGCCGGCCGCCGGCGACGCCGAGCTCGTCGTGATCGACTCCTACCGGCACCGAGCCGACGATGCGTCCTGGGCGCCAGGGGTCCGGGTCGTGGCCATCGACGACCTGGAGAGGGATCTCGCTGTCGATGTGGTCGTCGATCCGTGCCCGGGTGCGACCCCGCCGGCTCACCACCGGGCGTCGCGGGTCTTGGCTGGCTCGGCATATGTACTGATAGACCCGGCTTTGGCCGCGCTCGCCCTTGCCCCGTTGCGCCCGGCCGTTCACAGCGTGCTCGTAACCACCGGTGGCGCCGACCAGGGTGGTGTCGGCGCCGCTCTGGCGGCCGAAGTGAAACGGCTTGTGCCCGACGCGGGCGTGCGCCTCGTCGTCGGACCGTGGGCGACGGTCGAATGCCCGGCCGGTGTCGAGCTGGTTACCGCCAAGCATGGACTGACGGACGAGTTGGCCGCGGCCGATATCGTCCTGACTGCGGCCGGAGTTACCCTTCTGGAGTCGCTCTGCCTCGGACGGCCAACGGTTGCCGTCGTCACGGCCGCGAATCAACGTCGCGCCGCCGATGGGGTCGCCGCCGCCGGCGCAGCCATCGTCACCTCCGACGCGGACGCAGCCACGGAGGTGGCCAGGTTGGCCAAGGACGGCGAACTCAGAACCACGCTCGGACTGGCCGCTCGCCGCCTGGTGGACGGCAAGGGCGCCGAGCGAACGGCGAGAGAACTTCTTGCCCACCACTGACCGGCGCGTCCTGGTGCTCGGTGCTGGTTCGAGCGGCGCGAGGCACGCTCGGACCCTCGCCACCACGGGTGCACGCGTCGAGCTGGCCGACCCAGACT
>CAXMLU010000188.1:0-3304 GCA_964194255.1 uncultured bacterium | reverse complement strand
GGTCCCATGCTGCTGGCGAAACTCACCCACCTCACAGTGGTCCCATCCCACTGGCGGGCGACAAGGTAGGTCGGCCAGTACCAACTTCACTTGGCCGCGCCTGCTTCGCGCGAGCGCGATCATCTCCGTCGTGCGTTGCCCTGTGATTGTGGGTCGGGATGTAGAGCTGAGGCTGCTTGGACGCATGGTCGATCTGGCCGCCGTCGGGCAGGGGTCGTGGGCGACGGTGCTTGGCGAGGCGGGAATCGGGAAGTCGAGGCTGGTGGCCGAAACCCGGAGACGGGTTGAGGATCGGGGGGGTTATTTCGTGGTGGGTCGTTGTTCGCCGGTCGATAGCGCTACACCCTTCCGCCCACTGGCCGAAGCGTTGATGGGCGCGGCGCGCTCGGCGAACAGACCGGAGGATGTGGCGGAGCTCGGCCCGTACCTGCCGGCAGTCGAACGGTTCGTCCCGCACTGGCGTGATGGAGCGACGACATTTGTGAGTGAATCACCAGCGGTCGTGGGCGAATCGGTGTTGCGAGTGCTCTCCTGGCTGGCCGGCGGCAAACCGATGCTCGTTGCGTTCGAGGACCTTCATTGGGCCGACCCTGACACGGTGGCGGTGTGTGAATACCTCGTCGACCATCTTGACGGCACGACGGTGATGGTGATGGCTACGGCTCGCCGCGACGAGCTGCCGAGTGCGACGGTGTCGTTGGTGCAGCGGGGCAGGACTGTGGAGTTGGCGCCCCTGTCGGCTGCGCAGGTCGTATCGATGGCCGCCGCCTGTTTGGGCGCACCGGCTTCGGCGGAGGTCGTCGATCGTGTGGTGGCGGTCGCCGACGGCCTGCCTCTTCTGGTCGAAGACCTCATTGGCGCTGGGGGCTCGGTGCGCTTCGACGAGCTCGTGGGCGCCCGGGTGGATGATCTCAAGCTGTCGTCGAGGCGCCTGGTGGTGGCGGCGGCGTTGTTCGGCGAGTTTTTCGATTTGCCGCGCCTCGCCCTTTCGGTTGGGGTTGGCGAGACAGCTGCAGCAGAAGACTTACGGGTGCTGATCGCGGCGCAGCTGGTAAGGCGCGACGTTGGGGGATTTCGTTTCCGGCATGCGCTGACACGCGACGCCGTGTTGGCGTCGGCATCGGAGTTTGCCGTGGCGCTGGCAGCTGGGGTGGCCCAGGCATTGGAGGTGGGCGGCCGCGACGATGATCTGGCGACAGCGGCGCAGCTGTGGGCCCAGGCCGGGGACCCCGGCCGCAGCTGCAAGTTGCTGCAGGCGGCCGCGGGCGCCGCGGTGCGTCGGGGCGCCCCGATGGCGGCTATCGAGCTGTTCAGCCGGGCGGCCCAGATGGCTCCCGACCGCCCGACTCGAACCAAGGCCCAGCTCGCCCTGCTTGACCTATTGGTAGCCCACGGCCACGTCATCGATGCCATGTCGCTGGGGGCGTCGCTGCTCGACACGACCGACGGGGCAGAGCCGGCTTGCCGCTTCCTGGCCCGTGCGCTTCTCGACGCAGGCCGCGTCGAGGAGGCCGGAACATATCTCGACGCGCTTCGCGAGGGAGCTGAGCGGCTGGTGTTGACGGCACGGGCGACATTGGCGGGCTCCTCAAGCGACCGGCGGATCACTGCGGAGCACTTGGCGCATCAGGCTGTGGCCGCGGCGGCAAGGGAGGACACGCCGGCCATGGTGTGCGAGGCCTTGGAGATCGTGGCTCGTTGCGCCCGCAGTCGATCGCTGGCCGACGCCGAATCGGTCTTGCGCCGGGCGTTGACGATCGCGGAGACCTCCGAGCTGGCCGGGGTCCGCCTCCGGCTCCTCAATGAGCTGGGCACGGTGGAGATGCTGCGCTCGGCCGACGGGAGCCGGTTGCGGCGCGCCTTGAGCGAGGCGCTGGGCGCAGGAGCACTCGACGTGGCCGTTGGGACCAGGGTGAACATCGCGGCGCTGCACGCCATGCGCGGCGAGCTCGACAACGCAAAATCTGAGGCCGAGGAAGCCGAGTCGATGGCGGCTCGCCTCGGTTTGCAGCCGCTGGTCGCGGCGGCGATGGTCATCTGGGCTCTCAGCGACGGACTGCGGGGCCGGCGCGAGGAGATGGAGCGACGGCTGCGGGTCGCCGAGGACCTCTCGCCGCACGACGCCGACCTAGCCGCACTGGCCTGGGGTGTCGGTCGGGCCTTTTGCGCGCTGCTACGCGAAGAGCGCGACGACGCCATTACGGCGTTGCAGCGCGCCGTGCAGCCAGATCTGCCTGTAGGGTCTCTAGATACCGCTCGGGGACCGTTACTGGCAGTCCTCGCCGCGAACGGCGAGGCGACGGCAGACGACCTCGAACATGCCCGGGCAGTGGCAACACCGGGTGCCAGCTGGTCCGATATGTGGTTGGGCTACGGGCAAGCAGCCCTGGGGAGGGACCTCGAGGCCTTCCAGTCAGCCGATATCGCCGCTCGCCGCCATCCGTTGTTCCGGGCGGTCGGCCTACGCCTGGTCGCGGAAGCCGCGCTGCGTGATCAGTGGGGCGATCCGGTCGCCTGGCTGCGCGACGCCGACGCATTCTTCGTTGCCGCTGGCCTCAACCGGATCGCCGGAGCCTGTGAGGCACTCCTCAAACAGGCTGGCGCGCCCATCGCCCGCCGACGGGGCGTCGACCGGGCGCTGCCTTCGAAGTTGCTGCGCGCCGGGGTGACCACACGCGAAGCCGAAGTGCTCGAACTCGTCGGGGAACGGTTGGGCAACAAGGAGATCGCGAGCCGCCTCTTCGTGTCGCCGCGCACGGTCGAAAAGCACGTCGCCAGCCTGGTACTCAAGCTCGCGGCGGCCGATCGCGCCGCCCTCGCACGCATCGCCCGTCACGAGTGAGCACCCAGCATGGGGGCTCTTCCCCCATGTGCGATGGGTCGGACAAGCGCACTGTTGGTGGGGTGCCGCCGACACGGGCGGTCATCAGCAAGGGAGGGCAACACGATGCCAGTTGTCGCAGTGTTCGAGTTCCCCGGCGAGGACATCGCCAAGTACCGCAACGTGTTCGCAGCCGGCGGCCCGGGAATCACCGATCAGCCCAAGCGCCCCTATCACGTCTGCTACCGCACCGACGGCGGGTTCACCGTCGTCGACGTGTGGGACGACGAGGGTGCCTTCGCGGCCTTCGGCGAGATCATCGGACCAGCCGCCGCCCAGGCCGGTCTCGACGCCAAACCCCGGGTGCATCCCGTTGAAGGGATCATCAGCGATGATGGGGTCTGGACGACCTATTGACCACCTGCGCCGGTACTGTTGCCTTGAGGCGGCAGGTTCCCTCTTCGGGCAGGCTGGCGAGATGTC
>CAXMLU010000187.1:0-9629 GCA_964194255.1 uncultured bacterium | reverse complement strand
GGCCCGGGTCGTCCTCGAGGCGGGTGACCGGGTGGCGGTCTGCTACTCGGCGCCGGTGGTCGAACTGCTGACCGCGGCGCAGGAGGGCCGGCATCACTCCCTGTCGCGTCTCGGCCCGGACGTGCTTATCGAGCCCTTCGATCTCGGTGACGTTCGCCGCCGCGCCGCGTTCCGGCCGGCCGACATGAGCATCGGGGAGTTGCTCCTCGATCAGCAGGTTGTCTCCGGTATCGGCAATGTCTATCGGTGCGAGGCGCTGTTTCTTTGCCGGCTCCATCCGTGGAGCCCATGGTCAGCGCTTGCGGAGACCACGGTCGACGCGGTGTTGGCTGAGGCCTCCAGGCTCATGCGGGCGAACATCGGGGGCGCCGGGCGACCGCGGGACTTCGGCGGCGGTAGCGGCCAGGCCTGGGTCTACCGGCGCACCGGCCGACCGTGCCGTCGTTGCCAGGTGACGATCCAATCGGCCTTCCTGGCCGGCCGACGCGTCTACTGGTGTCCGTGTTGTCAGTCGGCGACGTCGCCCGCCGATTGAGCGATCAGCGTCGCTCGATGCGGTCCCCGGCCTCGCAGGCCCAGCACTGCAGTGCCTCGCCGGGACCGAGGTAGCCGTACACCTCGCAGCGCCGGCAGACGTAGGGCATCCCCGGAGGACCCCCGGCCCACTCCTCGAGCTCGACGGTGGGAGCGGATCCTTCGGGCGAGTTTCCGTCGATCAGGCCGCGCAGAATGGAGACACTCATCCGTTGGCCCCAAGGCGCTCGGTCTTGATCAGCTCGTCGATGACGTCGATCAGGCGGTCGGTGGCGTCGCGCAGCGCCCGGGCCTCGACCACCAGATACTCGGCAGCCTCTACCGCCTGGCCGTGGAAGGCCAGGAGGGGCGAGGTCACGGTTGCCTCATTGCCATCCGCCGGGAAATTTTGCCGCGTTCACCAGTATTTCCATCGGATGGCAAGGCCGCCGGGTGAAGGAAACCGTGCGACAAGGCAGCGGCGCCCTTTCTCCGCCATCGCCGGTGTGGCCGTCGGCCCTGCTTCTGCCGCAGTTCGTCGGGTACCATCGCCAGGACGAAGGCGGCGGGTAACCGACGCAAGGCGGGACGGCGGGCCGTTCCCGCTTTAACAAGCGGCGAACAGGAGCGGTGCGTTGCCCCAGCCGGAGACCAGCGGAATGCGCGACTACTGGAACGAGCACGCCCGCCAGAACGCGGCATGGTATGTCGATACCAGCGTCGATTACGAGAACCCAGATAGGGACCGGTTCTTCGAGACCGGCCGGGTGATCGTCTCCGAGGCCCTCGACCACGCCCCCGTGCCGCTGCGCGCCGAGCGGGGCCTGGCCGTCGAGATCGGCAGCGGATTGGGGCGGATCTGCCTCGCTCTTGCCGACCGTTTCGACCGAGTCGTTGGGCTGGACATCTCCCGGGAGATGCTCGACCGTGCAGCCTGGTGACCGATCCCCGCGTCGAGTTTTGTTTGGGCGACGAGGCCAGCCTGCAGCCCCTGGCGGACGACTGTGCCGACCTTGTCTTGTCGTTCACCGTGTTCCAGCACATCCCGGAGGTCGACGTCATCCGGTCCTACCTGGGCGAAGCCGGCCGGGTTCTGAAACCGGGAGGTCTGCTGGTCTTCCAGTGGAATAGCACCCCCGGCGCGCGGTGGCGGTCGATCCGCCGGTCGGTACATGCCAGCCTGCAACGGACCGGCGTCAAAGGGGAACGCTACGGGCGTCATGCCAAAGAGTTCTTGGGCAGCAGGGTGCCCATTCCGCGCTTGCGAGAGGGGTTGGCACGCGTCGGCTTGGAGATGACGGCCACCAAGAACGAGGACACCCTGTACACCTGGGCCTGGACCAGGAAGGTCTGACGGTCGTGGCAGTCTCCGTGGAGCGGGTGGATGAGGTCGACGACGAGGTGGTTGCCGCCTTCGCCCGCTTGATCCCCCAGCTCTCCCGTAGCGCCCCGCCCCCCGGCCGGGCCGAATTGGCAGAGATAGCCGGCTCGGCCGCCATGACGGTCCTCGTCGCCCGCGACGACACCGGCAGCATCATCGGGACGCTGACGCTCGTGCTGTTCCGGATCCCCACCGGGGTGAGAGCGTGGATCGAGGACGTGGTCGTTGACGGTGCCGCCCGGGGCACCGGAGCTGGGGCCGCGTTGACGAACGAGGCCGTGCGGCTGGCCGGACAGGCCGGGGCGCGGACGGTCGACCTCACCTCCAACCCCACCCGTGAAGCAGCCAACCGGCTCTATCGCCGGCTTGGCTTCAAGGTCAGAGAGACCAACGTGTATCGCTACGAGCTGTAGAGGCGGTGGTCCGCCGGCGCGAGGGGGAGCCGCCCCGGCTCGGATGACTAGCATCGCCGGGGAAGTAAACAACGGAGGTCTTACCGTGCCGGACTCGATCAGCATCACCGACAATCGCACGGGCAAGTCGGTCGATATCCCGATCGTCGATGGTGGCATCGACTCGGCGGCGTGGCGGGGATTGCTTCCCGGTATCTGGTTCTACGACCCGGCGTTGATGACGACCGCCGTGACCGCCAGCAGCATCACTTACCTTGACGGCGACGCCGGGGTGTTGTGGTACCGGGGCTACCCGATCGAGCAGTTGGCCGAGCAGTCCACCTACCTCGAGGTGGCCTACCTCCTCATCCACGGAGAACTGCCCGACCAGACGCAGTACGACACGTGGTTGAAGGACATCACATACCACACCTACATCCACGAGAACATGCGAAAGCGGTTCCTCGAGGGCTTTCACTACGACGCCCACCCCATGGGCATGCTCGTATCCGCCGTCGCGGCCCTGTCGACGTTCTATGCCGAAGCCAAGGACATCAGCGATCCGGACATCCGCATGAAGCAGATCGTGCGCCTCATCGCCAAGATGCCGACGCTGGCCGCGGCCTGCCACCGCTTCAGCGTCGGTCAGCCCTTCGTGTACCCGGACAACTCGCTGTCCTTCGCCGCCAACTTCCTCTCCATGATGTGGAAGATCGCCGAGCCTCGCTTCGACGCCAATCCCACGCTGGCCCACGCCCTTGATGTGCTGTTCATCCTGCACGCTGATCACGAACAGAACTGTGGCACCACCGCGCTACGCACGGTGGCGTCCGCCCACGCCGATCCGTACTCGGCGTGCGCGGCGGCGGCCGCCGCCCTCTACGGGCCCCGCCACGGCGGCGCCAACGAGGAAGTCATCAAGATGCTGACCGAGATCGGTTCGATGGACAACGTCCCCGCCTTCATCGCCGAGGTGAAGCAGGGGGGAGAACGGCTGCAGGGCTTCGGTCACCGCGTGTACAAGAACTACGACCCCCGGGCCAAGATCATCAAGGGAGTGGCCGACGAGGTCTTCGAGATCACCGGGAAGAACCCCCTTCTCGACATCGCGATGAAGCTGGAGGAGGTTGCTCTCTCAGACGACTATTTCATCAGCCGCAAGCTCTATCCCAACGTCGACTTCTACTCCGGCCTCATCTACCAGGCCATGGGCTTTCCGATCGAGATGTTCACGGTGCTCTTCGCCATCCCCCGTACGGCGGGGTGGTTGGCCCACTGGGCCGAGCTCTTGGAGCAGGACCAGAAGATCACGCGTCCGCGGCAGCTATATGTCGGACCAGAGCAGCGGGCCTACGTGCCGCTCGACCGGCGCGTCAGCGCCACGCCGTGACGATCCGCTCGGTTACTCCACGCTGGGCTCAGTCCGGATGAGACCTTCCTGCACGACCGAGACGACCAGGCGCCCGTCGGCGCTGTAGATCTCGCCGTACGCCAGGCCCCGTGCCCCCGACGCGGACGGGCTGTGCTGGTCGTACAGGAGCCACTCGTCTGCTCGGAACGGCCGGTGGAACCACATGGCGTGGTCCAGGCTGGCCATCATCTTCAAGCCGTGGTCCCAGCTCACATTGTGCGGCAACAGGGTGGAATCGAGCAGCGTCATGTCCGAGGCGTAAGCCACGATGCAGGCATGGAGCAGCCGGTTGTCGGGTAGCCGGCCGTCGGCGCGCATCCAGACCTTCTGGTGCGGCGACCGAGGGCCCCGCTGATGCGCCCGGGTCGGGTCGTCAACGAAGCGAATGTCGATGGGGCGAGGCCGGTCGTACCACTCGCCGAGCTGTTCCTTGAAGGGCGCCATGCGCTCCTGGTGGGTGGGGAGAGACTCCGGCGGGGGTGCGTCGGGCATCGGCAGGTGGTGGTCGACACCCGGTTCATCGATGTGGAAGGAGGCCGACAGATGGAAGATGGCGCGGCCGTGCTGGATGGCCACGACCCGCCTGGTGGTAAAGGAACGACCGTCCCGGATCCGGTCGACCTCATACAGGATCGGCCTGGAGGTGTCGCCCGGCCGGAGAAAATAGGCGTGCAGCGAATGGACGTTGCCCTTGGGCACCGTCCGTCCGGCCGCCACGAGAGCCTGCCCGGCCACCTGGCCGCCGAACACCCGCTGGCGCTTCTCGTCCGAAGTCGGGCCGCGGAAGATGTTGACCTCGATCGGTTCGAGATCGAGGAGGGCGATGAGCGCGTCCAGGGCTTCGGTCACGGATCGTCGGGCTGACGCAGGAGCAGGGCCCAATGGAGATACGCCCCGGCGTACGGCTCCGGGGCATCCGTGACGCTAAGGACCGTTGGCTCCAACCCGGCCGCCCGGGCGCGGTCGAGCACCCGCCGCCGAAGATGTTCGGCGGCGTACACACGGGAGAACCGGACGGCGAGTTTGGGCATCAGCCACGTCGTGGCGTGCGGATCGAGGCGAAGGTCTCCAAGGCGCAACTCGGGATCAACCTTGGCGCCGAACACGGTCGACAGATACGAGGGGAGGATCACGGCGACGCCACGGGGCGCAGTATCCGGCCCGCTTCGACGGCGAAGCCGGTGTCGGCGGTCCCCTCGAAGTGGTCGTCCGAGCAGTGGAGGGTGAGCACGTCGGCGAAGCCGTCCGGGACATCCATGTGAGCGGCGTTGCCGCCGATCCGCCGGCCGACGAGTCCAGGCGGGAACTGCAGGTCCTGCTCGTAGCACGTGCATCCCGTGAGGCGGGCGGCGATGTCGATAAAGGGACCACCGTTCGATGCCACGTCAATCAGCACCGTGTTGGCGCGGACCTCACCAAGCACCATCGAGGCGTAGTGCTCGAGGGCCTTCTCCCGAAGGAACGGATCGCCGCCACCGCAACCGCCCAGATAGGTGTCGGGATAGCCGGCCGTGTCGTGATAGCGCGAGAACCCCTCGACAGGGATATCCCAGCGATCAAAGGCGATGCCCGCCTCGCGGACGTGCGCTTCGACCCGGGATGGGTCCTCGTCCGGGGCACCGCCTACCGTGCTGTGCTGGAAACGAGCGCGCGTCAGGCGGCCTGTCTTGCGCGCTTCGCGGACCAGCCGATGGGCAGTCGCAACCGGATCCACCTTTGGCGTTCCTCCTCTGGGACCGGCGTCATCGTACGGGGTTCGGTGGCGACTCACTAAGGTCGGCCCATGGCGCACATCGGGTTCCCCAAGGGGTTCCTCTGGGGAACGGCGACGGCCGCCCACCAGGTGGAGGGCGGCAACTGGAACAACAACTGGTGGGCGTGGGAACACAACCCGGCGTCGCCCTGCGTGGAGCCAAGCGGCGATGCCTGTGACCATTGGCATCGGTTTCCTGAGGACATCGCGCTGCTTGGCGCCCTCGGATTCACCGCCTACCGATTCTCGGTGGAGTGGAGCCGGATCGAGCCCGAGGAAGGCGAGTACTCCCGCGCCGCCCTCGACCACTACCGGCGAATGTGCGCCGCCTGCCTCGAGCATGGGCTCACCCCTATGGTCACCTACCACCACTTCACGAACCCCCGCTGGGTCGAGGCCTATGGTGGTTGGGAGGACCCGGCTACGGCCGATCGCTTCGCGCAGTTCTGTGCGCGGACGGCGGACGCCATCGGCGATCTTCATCCGTACGCCTGCACCATCAATGAGCCCAACGTGGTGGCGATGATCGGCTATCTCGTCGGCGCCTTCCCCCCGGGCAAGCGTGACGTCGGCCTGCGGCGCAAGGTGAACGACATCCTGATTGACGCCCACCGCAAGGGTGGTGACGCCATTCGCTCCGCCCCCGGCTCGGCCCGGGTGGGGTTGACGCTGTCCATGGCCGACTACCAGGCCGTGGACGGCGGCGAGCAAAAGCGGGATCGCATTCGCCAATCGGCCGAGGATGTCTTCCTGGAGGCGGCCCGAACCGACGAGTTCATCGGGGTCCAGACCTATACCCGTGAGCGCATCGGCCCGGCGGGGGCGATCGGCCCGGAGCCCGGACAAGAGCTCACGCTGATGGGCTACGAGTTCTGGCCCGAGGCGCTGGAGGCCACCGTGCGCCGGGCCTGGGAGGTTACCGACGGCGTGCCCATCATCGTCACCGAAAACGGGATTGGCTGCACCGACGACTCGCGCCGCATCGCCTACGTCGAACGAGCGCTGGCCGGCGTCCGTCAGTGTCTCGATGACGGTCTGGATGTGCGTGGCTACGTGTACTGGTCGGCCATGGACAACTTCGAGTGGGCGTACGGCTACGGGCCTACATTCGGTCTTATCGCCGTCGACCGGGCGTCCCAGCAACGGATCGTCAAGCCGAGCGGTCACTGGCTCGGCGGCGTGGCCAAGGCCAACGGCCTGGACCGGTCGTGATGCGGCCGGGTGCCGACTCTCGCTGGCCTGGCACCGACCGGTAGTGTCGCGGGGTGGTTCGCACCCCAGCCGACGTGATCGCATTGGCGCGATCTCCGGGCGGTCAGAAGCTGCTCAAGTACAGCGCCGTCTCGGTCATCGCGGTCATCATCTCGGAGACCTGTCTGGTCATCTTCCAGCTGGTGCTCGGGCTCTCGCCGGGATGGGCCAACCTGGCGTCGGCGGCGGTGGCGACCGTACCGTCCTACGAGCTCAACCGCACCTGGGCGTGGGGAAAGTCCGGCAAATCCCATCTTTGGAAGGAAGTCGTGCCTTTTTGGGCCCTGGCTTTCGTGGGCTTGGCGTTCTCGGAAGTGACCGCCATCGGCGCCGGCAACTACGCCGACGATCGGCACTGGACCCACAACGGCCGCGGTCTGCTGGTTGCTGCCGTCGTCCTGGCCACGTACGGCGTGCTCTGGATCGGCAAGTTTGTGATCATCAACAAACTGCTCTTCGCTCACCACGGCCATGAGAGCGAGACCCTCGTGACCGATGTGGACGTGTGATGGCGGCCTTGGCGGACATTGAGGGGGCGTTCGAGCGGTCCGTCGCGTCTGTGGTGCCGGTGGACCTGGCGGCTCTCGCCGAGGCCATTGCGCACCACGACCGACTGACCAAACCCCGGTTGGCTCTGGGTCGGCTTGAGGCCCTTGGCGCGCAACTGGCCGCGATCGCGGGGGTCTCTCCTCCGCCGGTACCCGAGCCGGCCGTTGTCGCCATCTTTGCCGCCGATCACGGCGTGCTGGCCGAAGGGGTCTCGCTGTGGCCGGCGGAGGTGACCGGCCAAATGGTCGCCAACTTCTGCGCCGGCGGGGCGGCGATCAACGTCCTGGCCCGCCACACCGGGGCCAAGGTGGTGGTGGTCGACGTCGGAGTCTCCTGTCCCGTCCCTGGCCTTTCCGCGCCCACGCTCATCGGGGCTCGCGTACGGCCGGGCACCGGCAACCTGGCCGTTGAGCCGGCCATGACCAGCGACGAGGCCCGACGCGCCCTGGACGTGGGTGCGGCCGTGGCTGCCCTGCTGGTCGCCGACGACGGGGCCAGATGCCTCGTCACGGGGGACATGGGCATCGGGAACACCACGCCATCTGCGGCGCTCATCGCCGCCTTCACCGGTCGGCCGGCGGCCGAGGTCACGGGTCGCGGGACGGGCGTGGACGACGCCACCCTGGCGCTCAAGACGGCGGTGGTGGAGCGCGGCCTGGCCCGCTGCCAAGCGGCCGATCCCATCGACGTTCTCGCCGAGTTGGGCGGCCTGGAGATTGCCGCACTGGCCGGATTCATCATCGGTGGGGCGGCCGCTCGGGTCCCCGTGCTTATCGACGGGGTCATCGCCTGCGCCGCTCTCCTCGTAGCGGCCGAGCTCGTGCCCGACGCGGTCGGCTACTGCGTGGCCGGACATCTGTCCACCGAACCAGGGGCCGCCGTCGCGTTGGCTCACCTTGGTCTGGAACCGCTCGTCGATCTCGGGCTGCGGCTCGGGGAGGGCTCGGGGGCGTGCCTCGCTCTTCCGGTCGTGCAGGCCGCCGCCAAGATCCTGCGGGAGATGGCGACCTTCGACTCCGCAGGAGTCACTGATAAGCACGGCTCCGCCGATCTCACTGATAAGCACGGCTCCGCCGATCTCACAGACAAGCACGACACCGCCGGGCCGTCCGCTTAGCCGTGGAGGATCGGTTGCTGGCCTGCGCCAGGGCGGCGAAGGGTTTCATGCCCGCCGACGAGGGGTGGGCGCTCTATGAGGCGGGGGTCAGGGCCGCCTCATCGGAGCGTGGGCCGCTGCTCGAGATCGGGACGTATTGCGGCAAGTCGGCGGTCTACCTGGGCGCAGCCGCGCAGGAGGGCGGGACCGTGCTGTTCACTGTGGATCACCACCGGGGATCGGAGGAGAATCAGGCGGGGTGGCAGCACCACGACGCTTCGCTCGTCGATCCTGAGACCGGTCGGATGGACACGTTGCCGGCGTTCCGCAACACGATCGAAGCGGCCGGGCTGGAAGCATCGGTCGTTGCCCTGGTCGGATCGTCGACGACCATCGCCCGGTTTTGGACCACCCCGCTGTCGTTGCTCTTCATCGACGGCGGCCACAGCGCCGAGGTGGCCTGGGCCGACTATCGGGCCTGGGCCGGATTGGTCGCCACCGGCGGCTTCCTCGCCATCCACGACGTCTTCCCTGATCCGGCCGACGGCGGTCGCCCCCCCTATGAGTTGTGGTGTGAGGCGAAGGGGAGTGGAGCCTTCGCGGAGGTCTCCGCCTGCGGCAGCCTGCAAGTCCTCCGCCGCCTTTGATCCCCAAACCCGACAAATCGTCACTGCTCAAACGGTAAAAATGTCACACTGACGCAGGAAAGCCGCACGAACTGGCGAAGTAAGTCCTCGGGCGGCGGATCGCCTGTTCCTGGCCGTGAAGTTTGGCCTGAACCGAATTCATCGTCACCGTCGTGGGCGGTCGGCGGCGTCGAGACGTGTCCCGCCGCCGGGAGTCAGACGAGGCGGCTCTAGGCCTCGCGAACCGGCTCTTCGAGGTCGAGGCCTGAAGGCAGACCGTCGCCAAGGAAGAATCCTGAGGTGGCGGTGGCGCCGACGACGGCATCGGTGGCCAGAATGACGGCGGCGGCGGTATAGGTGGACCGCTCTCCGCCCGGGAAATGCACGCACTCGGGATGGACGCAGCCCGTCCAGTAGGACCCGTCGTCGTCGCGAAGGTGCCGCGACCACACGAGCAGAAGGCGGGCCCGGTCGGCCAGACCGACGTTCAGGTGGGCCATGGCGCACTCGGCCGTCTCGGCGGCGGTGGCCCAGGGACGGTCCATGACACAGCGGATGCCAACGCCCTCGAGGACGAAGTCCGACCAGCGCTCGGCGAGGCGCGCCTGGCCGGCCTCGGGCGACAATGCCCCGCAGAGCACCGGGTAGTACCAGTCC
>CAXMLU010000186.1:0-3337 GCA_964194255.1 uncultured bacterium | reverse complement strand
GGCCCGCACCACCTCGACGCTCAACCGCAAGCTGGCCGAGTTGGCCGAACTGCCAGAACTGGCAGAACTCGAGTCGGCCGTCCAGGCGCTCGGCCGGACCGGCCTGGCCGAACCGAGCGAGAGGCCGGCCGCCCGCCGCCGACAGCGGTAGAGATCAGCGGGAGGGATCAGAGGTAGGTTCCGCCCGCCGGGGCCCGTTCCTCCGAACCCGGCGGCAGGCCACGACGGCGGATCTCCTCGAGTTGGGCGCGCGCCGCCATCTGCTGGGCGAAGAGGGTGGCCTGGATGCCGTGGAATAGTCCCTCCAGCCAGCCGAGCAGCTGGGCCTGGGCGATGCGCAACTCGGCGTCGGAGGGTGCTTCGGCATCGCTGAAGGGCAACGCCAGCCGGTCGAGTTCCTCCCGCAGATCGGGGGAAAGCCCGGAGGCAACCTCCCGGACCGAGGTCTCATAGATCTCTCTCAACCGCACCCGGGCCCGCTCGTCGAGGGTGGTCGAACGCACCTCTTCCAACAGCTGTTTGATCATCGAGCCGATCCGCAAGACCTTGGCCGGCTGGGAGACCGTCTCAGACAATGACCCGTCTTCCGCGCCGGGGACGCCCTGTACCACGACCAGCTCGGGATGTTCCGGGGACTCAGGCGAGGACATGTCCCCATCCTGACCCAACAATGGGCCCTAACGCTAAGGAGGGCCGGTATTCTCGGGGACGTGAAGGTGTCCACGCGGGGCGACTACGCCAGCCGGGCTCTGCTCTCGCTGGCGCTCCACACCGACGGGAACGGCCCGACCTCGGTGCGCGACATCGCGGATCGCACGGGACTCCCCCAGCCCTACCTGGAGCAGATCCTGCTGGCATTGAAAGGTGCCGGCCTGGTCCGGTCGAAGCGCGGCGCCGGGGGTGGCTACGTGCTGGCTCGGCCTCCCGATGAGATCTCGCTGAGCCAGATCGTGAGCGCAGTGGAAGGTCCGATCGTGGCTGGCGACTTCGGCGAGCCGCATCAGAACGGGGCGTGCGACCACGAGGGGCAGTGCGTGTTGCTGGCCGTTTGGGCCGAGGTGGGCCAGCACATGCGTTCCCACCTCGATTCGTTCACCCTCGCCGACATGGTGCGCCGGGCCCGGGGACCCGTGAGTCCGTTGGCACCGCTGGCCTGAGTCCATTTCTGTGCCGGATCTCCCGGAGGGCTACCCTTCACGTTACGAAGTCGACGTGGTCCTAACCGACGGGACGACCGTCCACGTGCGGCCGATCCGCCCCGACGACGCCGACGCCATTGCCAGCCTGCATGGGCGGCTTTCGGCCGAGACCGTCTATCTCCGGTTTTTCAGCCCCCTGCCGACGCTCTCTCCGACGATGCTGCATCGCTTCGTCAACGTCGACTACGCCGACCGTCTGGCCCTCGTGGCCGAGCTGAGTGGGCAGTTGATCGACGTAGCCAGATATGACCGGCTGCCCGGCCGGGACGCGGCCGAGGTGGCGTTTGTCGTTGAGGACGCGCATCAGCATCGCGGCATAGGAATCCTGCTCCTCGAACACCTGGCCACCGCCGCGGCGGAACGTGGCATCCGCCGATTCGTCGCCGAGACACTCCCCGAAAACAACAAGATGCTCAAGGTGTTCCGCGACGCCGGCTTCGGAGACGAACGCCGTTTCGCCGAAGGCGTCGTCGAGGTCACCTTCGCGATCGAACCTACGGACGCGTCGGTGGCAGCTATGCATGTCCGGGCGCAACGGGCCACGGTCCAATCGGTCATGCGGCTTCTCGCCCCACGCTCGATCGCCGTGATCGGCGCCGGTCGCCATCCCGGCACCATCGGTCACACCGTATTTGCCAACCTGGTGGCCGGCGGCTTCTCCGGCACCGTCTACCCGGTAAACCCGCACGCCGACGTCGTCGCCGGCGTGCGGGCCTATCACCGCGTGCTCGACATCGCCGATGCGGTTGATGTGGCGGTGGTCGTCGTCCCGGCCGCGGCCGTGCCCGATGTCGTCGAAGAGTGTGGTCACAAGCGGGTCGGTGGTCTCATCGTCATCTCGAGCGGCTTCGCCGACGCCGGCGGCGACGGCGCGGAGCGGGAACGGACGCTGGTGGCTCAGGCCCGCGGGTTGGGCATGCGCCTCATCGGGCCGAATTCCATCGGCGTGATCAACACGTCACCGGCCTTACAGATGAACGCCACGTTCACGCCGATGCCGCCCGCGGGTCGCATCGGTTTTCATTCGCAGTCCGGAACTCTGGGCGCCGTCGTACTCGATGCGATGGCGCGACGCGGCCTCGGGGTATCCAGCTTCGTTGCCACCGGCAACAAGGCGGACGTCTCGGGCAACGACTTGCTTCAGTACTGGGAACACGATCCGGACACCGATCTCGTCCTGCTCTACCTGGAGACGTTCGGCAACCCCCGCACCTTCGCCCGCGTGGCGCGACGGCTCTCGCGTCGCAAACCCATCCTGGCCGTGAAGAGCGGCCGCGACCAGGCCGGCGAGGCCGCGGTCGAGGCGCTCTTCCGCCAGACGGGAGTCATCCGGGTCGACACCATCGAGCAGATCCTCGACGTGGCTGAAGGTCTGATCTGCCAGCCCCTCCCCTCCGGCCACCGCGTCGCCATCGTCGGCAACGCGGGCGGTCCGGGCCGCGTCGCCGCCGACGCATGTGTCGGTGCCGGGTCCGAGGTGGTGAAGCTGGTCGAGCTGGCCCACTCCGCCGGAGGCGACGACTACCGGCGCGAGCTCGGCCTCGTACTGACCGGCGATGTGGCCGACGCCGCCATCGTCATCTTCGTGCCACCGCTGCCGGCACGCGTCGACGAGGTCGCGTCGGCCATCGCCGAGGTCGCCGCCGCAAGCGCCAAGCCGGTGCTCGCCAACTTCCTCGCTCCCGCGGGAATGGAACCTTCGCTTCGCCACGGGCGCCGGCGGGTGCCGTCCTACGCCTATCCCGAGTCCGCCGCGCTGGCCTTGGGCCGCATGGCGGACTACGCGGAATGGTTGCGCCGGCCCGAGGGCCGGATCGTCGAACTGGCGGGGATCGAGAGGGACGCGGCCAAGCAGGCCGTAGCCGCCGTCGATGGCTGGCTCGACGCCGCCGGCGCCGGCCGGTTGCTCGATGCCTACGGGATCCGGACCGGAGCACGGCGGCCCTCGGTCGGGGTGGACACGGTGGTTGGGATCGAAGCGCACGAGTCATTCGGTCCCCTGATCACCTTCGGCCTGGGCGGCCCCGCCCACGAGCTGCTCGCCGATCGGGCGTCGCGCATTCTTCCTCTCACCGATGTCGACGCCGCCGACTTGGTGCGGTCGATCAAGGGTGCCGCGCTGTTCTTCGGCTACCAGG
>CAXMLU010000185.1:0-7394 GCA_964194255.1 uncultured bacterium | reverse complement strand
AAATAGCTGACATGGCAGACCGGCTCGGTCGGACACACCCTTCGAGCCCCGCCCAGCGTGAACACCTGCCACGGGCCATCGCGGAACCAATACATCGGGGCCTCCCACCGGCCTGCCTGTACGGCCGCCCACCCCTCCGACAGCCACAGCTCGGCCCGCCGGTACCCGTCATCATCGATGAAGGCAAGCCAATCGCCGCAAGTCACCGGACGGCTGGCCAACGAGAAGGGCACCAGGTAGTGGAGGTGGCGCGGGGATTCGTTGTCGAACGCGAACCTCCCGCCGTCGTGGCCGATCTCGACGAGCCCGCCCGGGTAATCGACCCAAGTGGGAGCCGGCCTCGATGATGGCTCCGGTTCAGCTCGCTCCCGGTAGGCCGGGCGCAGCGGATTCATGGACAACACGTGCTTGATGTCCATGAGCAGGAGTTCCTGATGCTGCTGTTCGTGGTGCAGTCCCAGCTCGATCAGGTCGCTGACATCAGGCGCCAGCTCCCTCCCTGTGAGCAGGTCGGCCATGGCCGTGTCGACGTGGCGGCGGTATGCGGCGATCTCGTCGATTCCGGGCCGGGAGAGTAGCCCCCGCTCCGGGCGTGGGTGACGAGTGCCCACCGTCTCGTAGTAAGAGTTGAACAGGTACCCGAACATGGGGTGGAACGGCCGGTAGCCTCCGGCGTGGGGTGCGAGCACGAAGGTCTCGAAGAACCAGCTGGTGTGGGCCCGGTGCCATTTGGTCGGACTCGTGTCCGGCATCGACTGGACGGTCTGATCCTCCGCCGAGAGGGGCCGGGCGAGGAGTTCGGTCAGGCCGCGAACCTCGGCATATCGTTCAGCCGCAGAGCAAGCCTGGTGGCGCGCCAGATCAATCTCGATGTCCGGCTCGGTGGCCGGATGAGCACTGGGCATCGCCTAGCTGAAGGTGATCCGCGCCGCGACCCAATTCTGGTTGCGTGGCGGCGCAAGCCAGGGCTGGACGCTGCTGGCGGGACGGGGACTCCAGGTCCTCCCGATCGTGTTTCGCTGTCTTGCCATTTCGGCGCGCCTCCGTTCTCTTGCCGGCTGCGACCCTCGCAGCGCGACACGGAGACACTAGGTCCATCCTTTTCGCTAATCGACGTCGCCACGTCGACGAGTCCATTCCAGCAGGTGGGAGCCCTAACTGACCCCGAGGCTGCCCTTGGCCGCCGCCTCGAAGACCCGAAACGGCAGCACCCGCTTGGCGACCAACCCGACCCTTTCCCCGGCTTTTCCGACCGACACACGGCGGGGCGGACGCTTGGCGCCGAGCGCCTTCTCAACGGCGGCAGCCACGTCCTCGGGCGGCACGCCATTGGCCTCATCCCGCTCCATGATGCTCACCGCCTTGGTGAGCGCCGGACCGTAGACGTTGTCATCGCCCGATGCGGCGGCCATCTTGCGACTGGCCGTGAAGTCGGTTCGTACATTGCCGGGTTGGACGAGCGTGACGCCCAGGCCGAACGGCGCCACCTCGTAGGCCAGTGCCTCGCCCAGTCCCTCGATGGCGAACTTGCTGGCGCTGTAGAACGCCTGGAATGGGATGGCGACAGCTCCGCCTATCGAGCTGATGAGGACGAGGCGACCGCTACCCTGACTCCGCATCGCCGGCAGCGCGGCTTGCACGACTCGCACCGTGCCCCAGAAGTTGGTCTCGAACTGGGCTCTCGCCTCGTCGATGGCGGTGTGTTCGACGGCGCCCGCTATCCCCCACCCGGCCGATGTCACTATCGCGTCGATACGGCCGTGACGCTCGACCAGTTCCGCCACGCCGGCGTGGACGGAGCGGTCGACGTCGACATCCATCACCATGCCCGTCCAGCCTCCTGATGCCGTACCCCGACGGCTGGCCCCGATGACGATCCAACCGGCGCTGTGGAGCCGGTCGGCACAGGCTCGGCCGATCCCCGCCGACGCGCCCGTGATCAGCACGACCTTTGACATCTGCGTTTGTCCTCCTCAGGCTGGCGAATCGAACAGGAACCGCAAGCCTCTCGACAGATTGAGCTGACCGACGGTGATGTGGAACTCGCCTGGCATGACCTCGCTGGCGATGTTCAGGCTTGGGTAGTGTCGACTCTCGAGACGCTCGACCATGCGGCGCATGTCATCGACCATGTCGATGTACCACGCGGTCGACTTCTGACGAAGTTCATCGGGCAAGTGGATGGCCTCGCGGATACGACCCTCGTGGGTCTCGGCCGCTCCGATCCCGAAATACACCTTGGCCCGCAGATCGTCGTGCCCCGTCGCATAGATGGACTCCTGCTTGAAGATGACCTGATCATCCCACCACAGCGAAGGGCTGCCGATCGCATAGCGCTGAAAGGTCGACGGTTCGTTCAGGAGCGCGTACGTGCCAAACAGGCCGCCAAGAGAATGCCCGAAGTAGGTCGCGTCGTTGGGGTCGACGGAGTACCCGGACGCGACCCAAGGCATCAGCTCGGTCCGTATGAATGCCAGCAGGTTGGCGGCGCCGCCCATCGTCGATTGATCCGGGAACAGTTCGGCGAATCCCTCGTCCGACGAAGGCGTGAGATCTCGCGTCCGCACGGAAAGCGTCTCTGCCAGTCCACCCATCCGATAGCCGATGCCGACGACGAGGAGCGGCGGCAGATGCAGCGCCAGCTGCATACTCCGGATCAGATCGACCGCACATCCGAAGAAGCCGTTCGCATCCGTCAGGTAGAGCACCGGCACCCGACTCCTTTCGCGGGTGCCGCAATGGCCGATGAAGACCTTGAACTCATCGCCGACGTACGCCGATGGCAAATAGTGAACCTCGGTGTCAGCCACCGGGGATTGGTCATTGTCCAAGGCTCGACCTCGCTGGGCGGCCGGCTCGGCGCCGACCTCCACGGTGACGCTATCGAGTGAGCGCCCTCTCGGCCCCGGGGCGGACAGCGGCCGCGTGCGCATGTGCATAAGTGAACTTCGGTCCGGACGACCCGTCTGACCGTCGGCTGGCTCCCAAAACGCGGGGGTGGACCGTAGGCGCTACCGTGCCGTGCCGTGATCGTGGTCGTGGCGGGACTCAAAGGTGGAGTAGGTAAGACGACGACGTCGGTCTACCTGGCCGCGCTGGCGGCGACAGGCCGGCGGGCGGTGACGGCGGTCGATGCCGATCCTCAAGCCAGTGCGGCGGAGTGGATCGAGGGCGGGAGCGACGAGCAGCTCGAGCGGGTGACGCTCGTCGAGGCGCCCACGGATCGGCTCCTGACGAGGGCCCTCGGCCAGATCGAGGACGAGGATGTCGCCATCGTCGATACCCCGCCCGGGCAGGAGCGAATTCTGGCCAAGGCCTTCGATTGGGCCAGCGTGATCGTGGTACCGACCCGGGTGGGCGGGGTGGAGACACCGCGGGTCGACGCGGTGCTCGACCTGGTGCCCAAGGGCACTCCCGCCGGCTTGGTGATCGCATCGGCCAGGACGTTCACCCGTGACTACCAGGACGCGATGACCAGCTGGGCAGAGGCCGGAGTGCCCGTGTGGGGCACCATACCGGAGCGAGTCTCGATCGCCGCCGGACCCGCCGGCTGGCTGTCCCCAGATGGCCTGGAGGCCTACCGCAGCGTCTGGCGGAGTGTGCAGCGTGTAGCCCGCTCCGCCTGAACCCGCCCGGCGCAGAGCAAACCGCCGGCACTCCATTGCCCACAAGACCGACCCCCAAACGCCGACCTCCGGTGGGAGGACATCGCGGCCGCTCTCGACGCTGACGGTTACGCCATTACGCCGGCGCCCGTCCTCGTCCCGGACCAGTGCCACAAGCTGGCCGCAGGGTGGTCAGCCGGTGTACTGCTCTGGTGCCAGCATCGCCGCGCGCGGGTCTACGTCGGGCTACGGCGCCGGGAGCACGGCGGTCACGATCTGACCATCGAATGTGCCGTTGACAGTGGCCATTGCGTGCGGCGCCAGGGCGTCCCAGGTCACCGTCATGGTGCCGTCCCCACCGAGGTCGGCGTGCACCTGCAACATCGCGGTGACCCCGCCCCGGCGTTGGTCCCACGTCACCACACCGCTCACCACGACGTTGTCCACCCAGCGGACGTCCTGGAACCCGAGGACCGTCACCCCCGGACGGGGACTGCTACTGGTGTAGGTGCCGCCGCGCAGACCGGAGCCGTTGGGACCGCTCATGTAGGCGGAGCGGAATATGGCATCACCCGCGGATGCCGCCGCGACGGAGGCAGCCCGAAGGCCTTGGACTCCAGTCTGGTTGCCGGAGACCGGCTCCGCTGCAACCGCCTCGCCAAAAGTTCGAGGGAATCGACCGACCAGACGAACCTCGGGTACCCGTGTCGTGCAGGTTGCATCGAGGGTGGGCAACCCAAACGGATCCAAGACGAATGCCCGTGCCACGCTCGATGCGCAATGGAAGGGATCACCAAGGGCGGTGACGTGAACGGTGTTGGGGATGACGACCAGGCGGGCTGACGGCCCCATCTGACGCGCCACCAGCCGTCCACCTTCCAGGATCGGCGTGAGCGAATCCAGGTCGCCGCCCAGAACGAGCACGGGAATAGCGGGAGGAACCAAGGGAGGCGCGATGACGATCGGAGGATCATTGTGTGTCGGCCTCGGCCAGTCGATGCACGCGTCGTACGCCTCGTTGTAGGCATCGACCTCAATCCACTCCCGCGTCGAGAACGGTGCAAACGTCCCGTTGGGAAGGCGATCAATACTGCGCTGTAACTGGATGTGCCGCTCGGCGGGAGTGGCGCGCATATCAAACAACTGCGGATAGTCCGTGCACGCGACCGCGACATAGAGACCGTCAGAGAACTGCTTTACCCCTCCTGAACCACCGTTGTTGAACTGCAGGCTCTGTACGGCTAGCCGAAGCAGCGGAACACCATCGCCCCCATCGAGGAGGGCGCGGGCGGCGGCGTCGAGCTGGGCGTAGACGCCGGCGTCAACGCCTGCGTCGTTGACCAGGTTGACGAGACTTCGGATATCCACGGTCGCCGTGGTGGGCACGCCGGAGTTGTCGATGGTCGTTCCGACCAGAGGATGCTGACGAAGGCGAGTGGCAAGGTTGCTGATGCGCAACCAGGACGATCCTGGCGCAGCATCGGAGCAGGCCGCGCTACGCCGGCAGGTTGCGTCGAACGCCCGCCGGGCAGTCGTCACGGTGGAGACGTACCAGGGGTCGAGCTTGAGCACTTGGTAAGAGGCGTCAAGAGTGATGGAGCGCAGCATTTGCGGGTAGCGCGAAGCGAACGTCTGCGAGAACCAGGTGCCGTACGAGTCGCCATAGAGGTCGACGGGGCCAGTCTGAAGTGCAATGAGCACATCCGCGAGGTCCCTCGCCGCGTTGGCCGTGCCGTAGAGGTCGGCGCCGTGGACCCACGTGCCGTCGGGTCGGCGTCGTTCATGGTTGAGCTTGTCGCCACATGCCTGTACGGCGGCGGCAAATGCGGCGCTTGGTTCAACACCGGCGAAGTGCTCCAGCGACGGGCAGTTGATCGCGCCTGACGTCCCGGTTCCGCGGTTGTCGACGAGGAGCAGGTTCCGGTGGAGGAGCAACGGCCGATAGAGCTGCAAGTACTGCCCTCGGGTTCCCGTCGAGGGAAAGCCAGGGCCACCTTCTTCGGCGACGATGGTGCCGGTGCCGGGCCCCGACGACGCCGGAAACCACATGAACCCGATGTCGATCGTCCCGGCCAGGGGGTCCGTCCGATCGAAGGCTTCGGGAAGAGAGCCACACCAGGCGGCCGGGTTGACACAGGGCCGGAGTGTGAGGGTGCCGACCTGCAGGGTAGGGCTCGCGGCGCGTTTAACGGCGGGCGGAGCGGCCAATGACGGGGCCTGTGGAGCAACCATTGACAGAGCCGGCGTCAGCCCGGCCAGCGCCAGCACGGCACCAAACCACGACGAGCGCATTGCCCACCCCCTATCTGCGCCAAAGGCGGACGCTCCCGCCGGCCCCATTCTCGCTCACGCAGAGGTCAGTGCAAAGGCGCGGCATCACGTGAGCCGTCTCCAAGGAGTCTCCCCCCGGAGCACCGGCTCGAGCGCGATGACGTAGTCGGTCAGGCGGGCGGCCACCTCGAACGGAAGCTCGACGTCACCGAGGTCCGGATCCGGCCATGTCTCCGACACCCGTCGCCACAGATCCGGACGGCCGAGGAACGGCCCGGCGGGCGACGGCCTCCTTGCCGACCACATTGCGCCAGCGCTTCTCGCTCGCCAGTAATCGAGCCATGATCCTGTCGTTGTCTTCCGCTTGGGGGTGCTCCGCGTGGAAGCCGACCTCGAGTGCCAGCACCGAGGCCTCGTCGACGCCTGCGGACGAGATGACCGGCGCCTCATAGTGCTCTCGCGGCGCTCGCGCGGCACCGAACCAGACCTTGATGCCATAACGGCGCGCCTGACAACGGACTTCGCCGAGATCCGGCGGGACCAGGCCGCGGATCGCCTCCGCGACTTCCTCGAATAGGCTCAGCTCCATCGCACCAAGCATGGCCGCCCCCGCTTCAACTCACCACTCGCCAACCGAACGATGGGCCGGGTAGCAGCTCGCCCCATGTAGCGTGTTTGAGATGGATCTGAGACAGCTCGAACAGATTGAGCTCGGCGGGGCCGACGGTGAGCACCACCGCTTGGGTGAGTTCTGGGCGGAGCGCCCGGTCATCCTCGTCTTTTTGCGCCACTTCGGCTGACTGCTCTGCCGACAACACGCCGCGCAGTTGCGCGAGCACTACAACGAGATCATCCAGATTGGCGCCGAGGTTGTCGCCGTCGGAACGGGCGACGAGCGATACGCCAAGGCCTTCGTCGCGGACGAGCGGGTGCCATTCCCGGTTCTCGTCGACGATGAAGCGGCGGCAGCGAACGCAGCAGCGGTCCGGAAGGTCAACATGGGAACGCTGCTCTTCGACCCTCGTAGCGTAAGGGGGGCCCTCCAGGCGCGTCGAGACGGCTTTCGGGTAAAGAAGAGCGGCCGGCGCGTCAACCAGCTGGGCGCCACCTTTGTGCTCGGCCCTGGGTCGGAGGTGCACTATGCCCACTTGGACGCGCATACCGCCGACCACGCGCCGTTTGAAGACGTGCTCGCCGCGCTTCCTGTTGGCTAGGTGAAATAGCCGGCTCGGCGAGCGAGCCGCAGAATGTTGCCAACGGTTAACACGCGGGAAGCCTGATGGCAACATGCCCGGACCTAGGTTAGAGCGTGTCGTTGACCCGGCATGCGCTCCTCGACGTGAGCGTGGGCGAGGGCAGCGAACGACGGGGATGACCCTGCCGCCCACCCTCCCCCTGGTGAGCGGCGGGGTCGCCCCCGGAAGACTCGGGTGGTGTTCACTCCGCGCGCAGGAGCACCGCCGTTGGTGTGCGGGCGGCGACATGGCCCGGAAAGGCGGCCACCACGTTGGCTAGAAC
>CAXMLU010000184.1:0-5036 GCA_964194255.1 uncultured bacterium | reverse complement strand
TTCGGCACCAACGACCTCACCCAGATGACCTTCGGCTTCAGCCGCGACGATGTGGAAGGACGCATGATGCCGGTCTATCTCGAACAAGGTCTGCTCAAGAGCAACCCGTTCGAGACCATCGATCAGCCGGCGGTGGGGGAGTTGGTCTTCCTCGCGGTGGCGCGGGGACGAGCGGTGAAGGCGGATCTCAAACTCGGGGTGTGCGGCGAACATGGCGGCGACCCGGAGTCGATCGACCTGTTTTACCGCGCCGGACTTGATTACGTGAGCTGTTCTCCCTTCCGGGTGCCGATCGCGCGGTTGGCGGCGGCGCAAGCGGTGCTGGCCTCGCGGGCCGGCTCCACCTCTGACACTCGGTAGGGACTGGGGAAAGGGGTATCGAGTGAACGCATCGCGGAACGCGGCTGGCCCGCTCGCGGATCGGCCGGGCGCAGGTTCGCCGGGCCTGGGTAGACGACAGGGAATGCGGCCAGACGACATCGGCCGGCTGTCGTGGGCTTCCGAGCCGGTGGTGTCCCCGGACGGATCGGCGGTGGCGTGCACGGTGACCGCCGTTGACCTTGACGCCAACGGCTACCGCAGCACAGTCTGGCTGTGCGTGGATGGCCAACCGGCCCGCGGGGTGACGACCGGCGAGTTCCGGGATGGCCGGCCCCGATGGTCGCCCGACGGGAGGACACTGGCGTTTGTCTCCCATCGCGTCTCGGCGGGCGATCCCGACCAGCATGGCTGCGAGCTGTACGTGCTGCCCATGGCCGGCCCGGGAGAAACGCGTCGGGTGGCGGCGTGGCCGGAGGAGATCGAGGACCTGGCCTGGTCGCCGGATGGCACCCGGCTGGCGTTCACCGCCAGGCTGCGAAACGAGGAACGTTACGGCCCCGACCGGGACCGCTTCCGGCCTCCAGTGCGCGTCACCCGTCTGTTCTCGCGGCTCGACAACGTCGGATGGGTGGTGGACCGACCCCGTCAGCTCTTTGTCGTGCCGGCCGACGGGTCCACCGAGCCGGTGGCGTTGACCACCGGGAGCTGGGAAGTGTCCGGCCTGACCTGGTCCCCCGCCGGAGACAGCCTGGCCTTCGCCAGCGCCCGGCACGAAACCTGGGATCTCGATCGAGCCGTCGACCTGTGGACGATCCCGGCCGCGGTCGCGGCCGCGGTCGGTGGGGCCGCCGATCCGGTCCAGTTGACCGAGACCGGCCTCGCCTACGCGTTGCCCTCGTGGTCCCCCGACGGGTCCCGTTTGGCGTTCACGGTCGCGGATCCGAGGATCGGTCCATCGCATGCCCAGGTGGGGATGCTCGATCTCGGCACCGGCGAGCTCACGACCTTGACCGAGTCGCTCGATCGCAACTGCGAACCCTTCGGTGCGTCACGCGCTCCGGTGTGGGTGGACGAGGAGGTCCTCTTCTCCGCCGAGGATGCGGGCGGCGCACACCTCTACGCGGTGGGCATCGCCGGCAAACCCCGGCTGATGGTGGGTGGGCCGCTGCAAGTCAAGGGCTTCGATGCCGTAAGCGGCACCCTGGCCTATTGCGCGGGTAATGCCACCGACCAAGCCGAGCTCTTTGTCGACCGCACCGACGGCGGGCCGCGGAGTCCAACTCGGATGACGTCGGCCGGAACGCGACTCTCGGCGGTGGTGGAAAGTGTGTTTCCGGAGCGGTTCATCGCCCTTTCGACCGGGAAGACGGACGTGGACGTGGAGGCGTGGGTCATGCGCCCGGCCGGCTGCGTCGACGGGCAAAAGTACCCGACGCTGCTCAATATTCACGGCGGTCCGTTCAGTCAGTACGGCTACACGCTGTTCGACGAATTCCAGATTCAGGCTCATGCCGGCTATGCGGTGCTGTACTGCAATCCGAGGGGCTCGTCGGGATACTCCGAGGCGTGGGGGCGCGCCGTCCGCTGGCCGGGCGCGGTGGTCGATCCGGGCACGGGCTGGGGTGGCTGCGACTACGACGATCTGATGGCGGTGGTGGACGAGGCGATTCGCCGTTTCCCGTTCATCGACCCTGACCGGCTGGGCGTGCTCGGTGGTTCCTATGGCGGCTACATGACGTCGTGGATCATCGGTCACACCGACCGGTTCAAGGCGGCCTGCTCAGAACGCGCCGCCAACAACCTGCTCGGCCTCGAGGCGACCAGTGATATCGCCGGAGCGTTCGTCGACTACGTGGGGGTGTTGCACGTCGACGACCCCGATGCCTATCTGCGCCATTCGCCGATCATCTACGTCAAGGCGATGACCACACCGCTGCTGATCCTGCACTCTGAGTCCGATCTGCGCTGCCCGATCAGTCAGGCGGAGGAGCTGTTCGTGGCCTTGCGCCTCCTCCACCGGGAAGTCGAGTTCGTGCGGTTCCCGGGCGAGAGCCACGAGTTGTCTCGATCCGGTGCCCCGAGGCATCGCGTCCAGCGGGCCGAGCTCATCGTGGAATGGTTCGACCGCCACCTTCGGTAGTCGCTCACGAAGCGCCGGTGGCGCGGGTACGGTCGGTGTGTGGGGATCGTCGAGGAGGACGTGGCACGGGTCAGGGACGCCACCGACTTCGTGGCGCTGGCCGGCGAACACCTCGCCCTCAAACGGGTCGGGCGGCGCTGGGTCGGCCTGTGCCCGTTCCATGCCGAGAAGTCCCCGTCGTTTTCCATCAACCCCGAATTGGGCCTGTATCACTGCTTCGGGTGCCAGGCCTCCGGCGATGTGATCACCTTTGTCCGCGAGCTCGAGCACCTTGATTTCGTGGGTGCCGTCGAGCGCCTGGCCGCCAAAGCGGGAATCCAACTCCGCTACGACGACGTCCAGGGAGGCCGGGACCAGCAGCGCCGGGCTGCCCTCTTCGATGCAATGGCCCGCGCCGTCGAGTGGTACCACGTCCGGTTGCTGGACTCGAAGGACGCCGCCGGGGCGCGCGGTTATCTGCGCTCCCGCGGCTACGGCAGCGAAGAGGTGCGCGGCTTCAAGCTCGGCTGGGCACCGGCCGAGTGGGACGCGTTGTGCCGGGCCCTGCGGCTATCGGACGACGTGCTCCGGGACAGCGGTCTCGGATCCGTGCCCCGGCCGGGACGCCAGATCGACGCGTTCCGCGGCCGGGTCATGTTCCCCATCTTCGACGCCGGCGGCAAAGCGGTGGCGTTCGGCGGCCGGATACTTCCGGGTGGCGAACCGCCCAAGTACCGCAACTCCAACGAGACGCCGATCTACCACAAGTCCAAAGTTCTCTACGCCCTGAATTGGTCGAAGTCGGCAGTGGTGGAAGCGTCGGAAGTGGTCGTGTGCGAGGGATACACCGACGTGATCGGATTTCACCAGGCGGGAGTGAAGCGCGCCGTCGCCACGTGCGGCACCGCCTTGGCCGAAGGCCACTTCGCGCTCCTCAAGAACTTCGCCCGCCGCGTGGTCCTCGCCTACGACGCGGACGCCGCCGGGCAGTCGGCGGCCGAGCGCTTCTACCAATGGGAGCAGCGTTTCGATATCGACATCGCCGTGGCCGCCCTGCCGGCAGGAGCCGACCCCGGGGATCTGGCCCGGCAGGATCCGGCGCTGCTGCGCAAGGCAGTCGAGGAGGCTCGGCCGTTCCTGGCCTTTCGGCTCGACCGGCTGTTCGACGCCGCCGATCTGCGGTCGCCGGAGGGGCGGGCGCGCGCCGCCGGTGCGGCCATGACCGCGATAGCTGAGCATCCCAATCCGCTGGTTCGCGATCAGTATCTGATGGAGGTCGCCAGCCGGTGCCGCGTGGACCCGGAGCGGCTGAGAGCGGGGGAGTGGCGAGGGGCACTGGCTACCGATCAGCCGTCCGTCGCGCCGGTGCGGCGGCGCCCGCCTGGCTCCGATACGGGTCGAGCCGAAATGGAGGCGCTTCGCCTGGCGGTGCACCGGGCTCCGGAGTTTGCCCAGCATCTGCCGGAGGCCCCGCCGGAGCGACTGGCCGAGGTGCTCTTCGCCGAGACGGTGCACCGGGCGGCGTTTTTGGCGCTTTTGTCGGCGACGACCCTCCATCAGGCCATCGCCGAGAGCGATCCGGATGTGGCCGCCCTCCTGCACCGCCTGGCCCTCGAGGAAACCGACGCCGAAGCGACCGACGTCCTCTGCCTCCTGGTAAAGGCGGCTGGCCAGCGGGCGCTCGCCCGGATTGAGGCGGACGCCCGGGTCCGGGGGGCCGCCCTGGACGTCGGATGGCTCAAGCGGAGCGTCGAGGAGCTGTCTGATACGGCTTCTCGTATCGACGGGCTGGAGCGATTGGTACCCTGGCTGGTGGCAGAAGCCGAGGAGGATGGATGACGGAGGGGGTGCCAACGCCCTTTACCCCGGAAGGAGTCCCAACCGATGACTTCGCCGCGCTCCTCTTCAAGGGGCGCGAACGGGGCAACCTCGGACCCGACGACCTGATGGACATCCTCCAGTCGGTTGAACTCAGTCCGCAGCTCATCGACGCCGTCATCGGCCGGGTCAGAGCCGAGGGCATCGAATGGCAGGACGACAACGCCGACAACGCCGACAACGGCGACGACCCCGCCGTCCCGGCCGTGCCGGTATTGCCGGCGCCGGCTGTTGTGGCGACGCCCGCCCCCATCATGCAGATGCGCGTGCCCGTCCGGAACGTCGCCATCGATCTGCGCAGTGATGATGACGGGCGGGTCAGCGGACCTGGGTCAGATCCCGTCCGCATGTACCTGAAGGAGATCGGCAAGGTCCCCCTGCTCACCGCCGACCAGGAGGTCACCCACGCCCGCAAAATCGAAGCGGGCTTGGAGGCCGCCGCGCAGTTGGTGGCGCTCGAGGATCGCTACACCGAGAGCGTCCCCCGGACGGAGCGCCGGCCGCTCGAGCGCCAGGTGACGGATGGGCTCGAAGCCAAAGAGGTCCTCATCGAGGCCAACCTCCGTCTGGTCGTGTCGATCGCCAAGCGCTACCGCAACCGGGGCATGGCTTTCCTCGATCTCATCCAGGAGGGGAACCTCGGCCTGATGCGGGCCGTTGACAAGTTCGACTACACCAAGGGCTTCAAGTTCTCGACTTACGCCACCTGGTGGATCCG
>CAXMLU010000183.1:0-1993 GCA_964194255.1 uncultured bacterium | reverse complement strand
ATGTGTATAAGAGACAGCCACTGCACTGTGCGATCCGGAAGGCCACCTCACTTACGTCGTCAGCACCGGGATCGACGTGACCGAGACGCGGCACGGACAGCTGGCGTTGGCGAACTCTGAACGGGCGTTCCGCACCCTCGCCGACAATTCAACCGACATCATCACCCGCACGACGCTGACCGGTCTGTTCGTTTACGTCTCCCCCTCCGTCGAGTCCGTGCTCGGCTATACGCCGGCCCACCTGGTCAACCGCTCGGCGACCGAGATCATTCACACCGAAGACTGGGCCAACTTCGCGAAGTCATTGGAGACCGCCGAAGAGGGCACTGCCGTTCAATCCGTATTCCGCGCCCTTCGGTCCGACGGTACGTACACCTGGTGCGAGAGCAGCAGCCGCATGCGGCGCGACCCGATCACCGGCGAGATGGAAGTGCAGGCATCCACTCGCGATATCTCCGATCGTCGCCAGGTCGAAGAGCTGTATCGCACGCTCGTGGAGCTCTGTCCTGACGCCCTGCTCGTCTATGACGAACACGAGATCGGCTACGCCAACCAGTCCGCCGCTGACCTCTTCGGCGTGGCGCGACCCGAGGACCTGCTCGGTGTCGACCCCGCCAGCTTCATCCAGCCCGAACAGCGGGAAGCGGCCGTCTCCCGCGACCAGTCCATCATGGTCGAGGGGCGTCGGGTCCATGGCTTCGAGAGAACCTGCGTGCGCAGTGACGGTCGCACGGTCAAGGTGGAGTCGTCGGCCGGACCCCTTCAGGTCGGCGACCGTACGGTCGTCATGGCCATCCTGCGCGACGTGACCGAGCGGCGACGGGCGCAGGCTGCGGTCGAGACGTCCGAACGCCGGCTACGGACCTCGCTCGACGCGCTCCTCGATGGCTTCGCCGATTACGAAGCAGTGAGGAACCCGCGGGGCGACATCGTGGACTTCCGCATCCTCTACATCAACCCGTCCGGGTTGGAGCCGTGGGGTCTGGCCCCGAGGCAGGTGATCGGTCACCAGATGCTCGAGCTGGCGCCGGAGGAGAGCGGAGGAACCCTGTTCCAGGCGATGGTCTCGGCCGTAGAGACGGGGCAACCCGAGCGTCGGGAGGTGACGATGCGTTCCCGGCAAGGCGACCGCACCTTCGAGGCACAGGCCGTCCGCATGGGCGACGGCGTCATCCTCTCCTTTCGTGATGTCACCGAGCGGCGTGCGGTCGAAGAGCGCCTGGCCCATGCCGCCACCCACGACGAGCTGACCGGGCTGCCCAACCGGGCGATGTTCGTCGATCGGCTCGAACGCGCCCTGGCCCGATCCCGTCGCGGCGACGGCCATGTGGCGGTGCTCTACCTTGACCTCGACCGGTTCAAGGTCGTGAACGATTCCCTTGGTCACAGCGCTGGGGACGAGCTCCTCGTCACCGTAGCGACGCGGCTGAGCGCGGCCCTGCGGCCCTCGGACATGGTCGCTCGCCTTGGTGGAGACGAGTTTGTCGTCGTGACCGAAGGCGTGACTGGCCTCGAGGAGGCGCAGAGCATCGGCAGGCGCATCGAAGAGGTCCTCGCTGAACCGATCATCATCGGTGGTTCAGCGACCCGACTCTCGTCGAGTGTCGGCATCACCATGGCCGGACCAACGACGACACCGGGCGAACTCTTGCGCGACGCGGACGCGGCCATGTACCGAGCCAAACGGCTCGGCCGGGGACGACAGGAGGTCTTCGATGACCTGATGCGCTCCGAGGCGGTGGAACGGCTCGAAGTCGAGATGGGATTGCACCGGGCGTTGGAGAATGCCGAACTCCGCGTCTTTTACCAACCGCTGTTGGAGCTGGCCACGGGCACTACGGTCGGCTACGAGGCGTTGGTGCGGTGGGCCCACCCCGACCGTGGCCTGCTCGGCCCGGCCGACTTCCTCCCCATCGCCGGGGAAACCGGGCTCGTCGTCCCCATCGGCCACTTCGTACTGAACGAGGCGTGCCGGCAGCTGGCGGAGTGGCTC
>CAXMLU010000182.1:0-9663 GCA_964194255.1 uncultured bacterium | reverse complement strand
CGCCCGGTCATCGTCTACTGCTGGGACGCGTTGTGAGACATGAGCCCGCGAGCCGCGTGGCGGCCCGACGCGCTCGGGTACACCGACGTCTACGCCTACGTCGTCGGCAAGTCGGACTGGTTGGCGACCGGCCTGCCCACCGAAGGCGACCGCCCCCACGCGCCGCGGGTAGCCGAGGCGATGGACCGGTCCGTGCCGACCTGCAGACCCGACGAGCGGATCGCCGACATCGCCGCCCGGCTCGCCCGGTCCGGCGCAGAGGTCTGCGTAGGTCGTCAACGACGGTCGCATCGTGCAGGGCCGGCTGCAGGGCCGGCTGCGCCCCGACCGGCTCGACCCGGCCGACGTCCGCACCGCCGGGGAAGTCATGGAGCCCGGCCCGACCACCATCAGAGCCGACGCCGACCTGGCCGGCACCCTTGAGCGCATGAAGGCCCGCAACATGACCAGCCTCATCGTGTCCACCCCCGAGGGGGTCCTCCTCGGGGCCCTGCTCGTCCACCAAGCAAAGGAGCCACAGCCATGACCGGGGTGCTCGACGAAACCGAAGGCATCGGCGACGTCCCACCCGCGGCGCGCTCCGCGCCGCCCCACTGGGTGTCGTGGGCCGGGCTCGTCACCGCCACCTTCTCCGTCGCCGTGTCACTGGCCACCGCCGTCGGCGCCACGGTCCGCTCGGGGCGTTCGCTCCAACACAACGGCCGCGCAAGCCACGACCAACCGACGCCACCGTCAACCTCGACATGATCGACGCCGGCCTCGCCGAAGCCGAACCCGACCTGACCGCCACAGAGCAGCGCCTCGCCGTCACCGTCTACCGGCTCCTCGCCGCAGAGGGGCACCCGTGACCACAAGCGCCACCTCAGCCACCACGGGCATGCCCGAAGCGAAGGTCGTCCGTGTGTTGCGGTCGTGGCCTTCGGTCTACTCCGACGGGAAGACGTTGTTTGCCAAGACACAGGAGCGCACCTCAAAGGCCGTCGATGCCAGGGATTTGAACCGACGACGGAAACCATGCCCAGTCCATTTAGAGCCAGTAGTAGCCCACTGGAGTGACTCGGTCATCGGTCCCAGGCCTATCCGTCGATGAGCTCGCGAGATATCCAGTGTGCGACGCCTTCGGGATACGGTGCGGATAATCCTAGAACGATGTGCCGGAAGCCGGCGTCGATGGCCTTGGCAATCGACGCCTGGGTCATCGTGGGTTGGTTGTAAGAGACCGACAAATGGATTGACCGGGTAATCGAGGCAGGATCCCGACCGATCTCGGCGCAGAATCGATCCAGGAGGGCGCTTCGCTGAATAGCGTCATCGATGTCGCCGCCGGGGATGTTCCACAGGTCACCATGCTCGGCAACAATCCGAAGCGTCGCGGCAGCACGACCGCCGATCATGAACGGCGGATACGGCCGCTGGAGGGGTTTGGGATTGCAGAACGCTCCGGTGAGATGGACGTAGGCGCCGTCGAAGTCGAATGGCTCCGTCTCCGTCCAAAGGCGCCTGATCACCGTGCACGCTTCGTCGAGGCTTCCGACCGCATCGGCAACGTCGAGGTAGGGCAGGCCGTGCGCCGGGTACTCGCGCCGGGCCACAGGGGGGCTGGGCCGCGAGCCAACTCCGATGCCGAAATCCAGCCTTCCGCCCGAGACGATGTCGACGGTCACAGCGATCTTGGCCAGCATCGCAGGCGGTCGGAAGCGGTTGCTGGTTACCAGCAGCCCGAGGCGCAGCCGTTCAGTCTGCGCGGCGAGGGCGGAGAGCAGCGTCCAACCTTCGAAGATCGGCCCGTTGGGGTCACCGCCGATCGGCAGGAGGTGGTCGAACAGCCATGCGTGCTCGATGCGCGGGATCGTGTCCGCCTCTTTCCATACCCGAACAACGTCGTCGTAGCTGACTTGTTGGGGGGCCGTCGCGATCCCGAAGGAGACCGGCGGTTTCGAAGGTCGCGGTTGCGTCATATACATGGCATCGCTCTCAGGTCGGTGGATGGGAGGCGGGTCACCTGAACGTCCACCATTCCGTTGTGCAACAGATCGATGAAGTGTTGCACGCCGGGGCAGCGGGGCCTACCGTCTGCGGCATCCCGCGTCTGACTGGAGCCCGCTGATGTCCACCCTCGTCACCCCTCCCACAACCGTCACGGACGATAGCGCGGCGATCGCAGAGCTTCATCGGCTCCACTCGCTCCAGCGGAGCGCGTTCCTCGCCGATCCGTACCCGGCGGCATCGGCTCGGCAGGCCAGCTTGGCGGCCCTGGCCGGGATGGTGCTCGCCCGCCGGGAGGAGATCCGAGCGGCGATGGCGGAGGACTTCGCGGTCCACCCGGCGGTGTTCACCGACCTCGTGGAGGTGCTGGGGGTGGCCGGCCGAGCTGGGTACGCGATCGAGCAGCTCTCGGGATGGATGGCCGAGGAGGAGCGGTTCGCGGATCCGGCGATGTTCGGCAGCGCTCGGGCCGGGATCCGTCACCAGCCCAAGGGCGTAGTGGGGAACATCGTTCCGTGGAACTTCCCGTTCGACCTGTCGGTCGGTCCGTTGGTGGAGATGCTGGCGGCCGGTAACCGGGTCATCATCAAGCCGTCCGACTACACGCCGGCGTGTGCTGAGCTCCTGGCCCGAATGGTCGCCGACACGTTCCCGGCGGACCTCGTCGCGGTTTCGGTCGGGGGGCTGACCCTGGCCAAGGAGTTTCCGACGCTGCGATGGGACCACCTGCTCTACACGGGCAGTCCGGCGATTGGCCGGGAGATCGCCCTGGCCGCGGCAGCGAATCTGGTGCCGGTCACCCTCGAGCTGGGCGGGAAGTGCCCGGCGATCCTCACCGACGACAGCGTCGACGTCGCCTCGGTGGAGAGCGTGCTGCGCACCAAGCTGGTAAAGAACGGACAGATGTGCATCTCCGTCGACTACGCCCTCGTGCCCCGGGCCCGACTCGACGAGTTCGTCGCCCACGCCGAGACGCTGTTCACCTCGGATCTGGCCGGGTACGCGTCGTCGCCTGACTGCACCGGGATCATCACCGATCGGCACCTCGAACGGATCGAGGCGATGGTCGAAGAAGCCCGCACGGCCGGCGCGCGGATCGTGTCGCTTGGCGGTTCCGGCGATCGATCTGCACGCCAGCTGCCGCTGTCGCTGGTCGTGGACCCACCGCCCGGTCTGCGGATCATGGACGAGGAGATCTTCGGGCCGATCCTGCCTGTCGTCGGCTACGACGACCTCGACGAGGCCTTGGCCGAGCTCAACGCCGGTGAGCGGCCGCTCGGGCTCTATGTGTTCAGCCATGACGCCGGCGTCGCCGAGGACGTCTTGGCCCGCACCACCTCGGGCGGGGCGTGCGTCAACGTGTGCGCACTGCAGGGCGCGCTGCCGTCCCTCGGCTTCGGAGGGATCGGTCGGAGCGGCACCGGTCGCCACCACGGCATCGACGGGTTCCGCGAGTTCTCCAACCCAAGAGGGGTTGTCGTGCGCGGCAGCGAGGACCTCGCTGATGCGTTCCTGCCGCCCTACGGCCCCGTGGCCCAGGCCGTGGTCGACGGTGCGTTCGCCGGCCTCGGCCCGTCAGCCGGCCCGGGATGAGCCGGACTGCGGTAACCCCGCCGCGCACGGCTGAAGGAGCGGCCGCTCCGACGCCCCTGGCCGCGCGGGCCGTCCACTCCGCCGCCCGGTGGATCATCCACGGCCGCCGGCTCGAGATGCAGGGTCTCGCGGACGAGCTTGGAGTTTCCCGGGTCACGTTGTTCCGCAACGTGGGCAGCCGAGAGGACCTCCTCAGCGCGGCGTTGTGGCACCTCACCGAGGCGACGCTCCGCCAGGCCATGCACCGGTGGGAGGCCGAGCGCCCGGAGGGAGCGCTGTACTCGACCGGGACCGGTCAGCACCTCAACGCGCTCGTGTCCCGTTCCGCGCCGCTGCACGAGCTCCTGCGGGACGAACCGGCCCTGACGATCCGGGTGCTCACCGACCCCCGCGGCCGAGTGCAGCCCGGCGTCGTCACGTTCGTCGAAGAGCTCCTTCGGCGAGACGTGCGCGAGCACGGCCTCGTCCCGATCGCCGATCCGCGCGACCTCGCTTTCGCCCTGGTCCGCCTGGGAGAGTCCTTCCTCTACTCCGACGTCCTCGCCTCCCGACCGCCCGACATCGACGCTGCCAACCGCGTGCAGCGGGCTCTGGTCGAAGGCGCCGAACCGACCCACCCTGCCCGGCCCGCGCGGTCGACGCCGCCGCCGTGTTCACGGAGGGCCATACCATGACGAACTTCGCCCAGGAGCAAGCCGACGCGGCAACCGACACGGCCAAACGACCGGCGATCCGGCTCGATGACACCACGCTCACCTACGCCGACCTGGACGCGGCCGTCAGCCGGGCGGCCGGGGCTGCTGCAGTCGAGGGGAGTGCGGCCCGGCGACCGGGTGGGGATGCAGCTCCCGAACGTGACGTACTTCCCGATCGTGTACTTCGCGGTGCTGCGCCTCGGGGCGGTGGCCGTGCCGATGAACCCCCTGCTCAAAGCGGCGGAGTGCGGATACCACCTGCGTGATTCGGGGGCCAGGCTGATAGTGGGCTGGCACGGCTTCGCGGAGCCGGGCCGCGCCGGCAGCGCTGAAGCCGGCGCCGAGTGCCTGCTCGTCGTCCCCGGTGAGCTCGAAGGGCTCCTCGCCGACGCGGAACCGGTGACCGAGGTAGTCGAGCGTGACGACGCGGACGCCGCGGTGATCATCTACACCTCGGGCACCACCGGCACCCCCAAGGGCGCCACGCTCACCCACGGGAACCTGCGGGCCGGGGCGCGGGTGGCCCTCGACCTGGTGGGAGCCGGCCCCGAGTCCGTCGCCGTGGCAACGCTGCCGCTGTTCCACGTGTTCGGCATGAACTCGCTCATGAACACCACTCTCCTGGCCCGGGGGCTGCTGACGTTGGTGCCACGGTTCGACCCGACGAAGGTCCTGGAGGTCATCGAACGGGATCGGGCCACGACCTTCGCCGGGGTCCCCACCATGTACACGGCGCTGCTCAACCATCCCGACCGGGACCGCTTCGACACCTCGACGTTGTCGCTGTGCGTGTCGGGCGGCTCGGCGCTGCCCGTCGAGGTGCTGAAGGGGTTCGACGGCGCCTTCGGGGCCAAGATCCTCGAGGGATACGGCCTATCGGAGACCACCGGCATGGCGTCGTTCAACCCTCGCGACCGCGAACGCAAGCCGGGTTCAATCGGGGTGCCCGTCGGTGGCACCGAGATGCGGGTGGTCGACGACGACGGCCAACAGGTTCCCCAGGGGGAGCGCGGCGAGATCGTGCTGCGGGGCCCGTTCGTCATGGCCGGCTACTGGGACCGTCCCGACGCCACCGCCGAGGTCATGGCCGGGGGCTGGTTCCATACCGGCGACATCGCGACGGTCGATGACGACGGCTACTTCTTCATCGTCGACCGCAAGAAGGATCTCATCATCCGGGGTGGCTACAACGTCTACCCCCGCGAGGTCGAGGAGGTCCTCTACACCCACCCCGCGGTCCTCGAGGCCGCCGTCGTGGGTGTCCCCGACGACGCGCTCGGGGAGGAGGTCGGCGCCGCGGTGGTGCTCAAGCCCGGCGCTACCGCGACGGTCGACGAGCTCCGTGACCACGTCAAGGCCGCGGTCGCCGCCTACAAGTACCCCCGGCAGGTCTGGCTCGTCGACGAGCTCCCCAAGGGCCCCACCGGGAAGATCCTCAAGCGCGAGATCCGCACCCAAAACCCAAAGGAACCCAGCACCTGATGTCATCCGAGATCGACATGAGCACCCTCGACCTCACCCAGCAGAACGTGGCCGTCGAGAAGGTCCTCGCAAACACCGACAATCCCCGCCACCGCTACCTCCTCCAGGCCTACCTCCGCCACCGCTACCTCGAGTCGGCCGGCCGGTGGGAAGAAATCCTCGACCCGTCCCTCACCGTGGAGGTGCCCCACTATCGGTTCAACCTGGCCGGCCAGGACGCCTTCACCCTCACGGGGAAGGACCAGGTCGGGATGCTCTACGGGCACTGGACCGCCACCGACCAGTGCATCTTCTACGTGTCCGACGAACAGGTCGCCGTCGGCGACCACATGGTCATCGGGCGGGGCATCGGCTACCAGCAGACCCTCGGCTCCGAGCTCGCCGCCGCCGGCCTCGATGTCGACCCCGAGGCCATGTACCTCAAGAAGTCCCAGATCATGATGCTCTGGCCATACGACGACCAGTGCCGCCTCCTCGGCGAAGACGTCTGGGAGTTCGACACCGCCGAAGCCGGCCTGTTCAAGCTCAACCCTGCCGACGTGCTGACCGCCGAACAGAGCCGGGAGCTCCTCGACCCCTACATCAAGCCCCTCCCGCCCTTCGACGACTCCATGCTGCCCCGATGAGAGCCGTCGCCTGCCAGGGCGGCCAGCTCGACGTGATCGACCTGCCCGACCCGACCCCGGCCGAAGGGCAGCTGGTGCTCGAGGTCACCGGGTGCGGGATCTGCGGGTCGGACCTCCACGCCCGCCACGATGCCGACGCCCAAGCCGACGTGCTCGCCGAAGCCGGCTACGACGGCTTCGCCCGCTCCCACGAGCAGGTTGTGTTCGGCCACGAGTTCTGCGGCACCATCGCCGAGCGCGGCCCCGGCACCAACCGCAACCACAAGCCCGGCACCCCGGTCGTCGCCCTGCCGCTCATCCGCAAGGACAACGGCATGCACGCCATCGGCCTCTCCGCCTCCGCTCCCGGCGCCTACGCCGAACGGGTCCTCATCGAAGAGGCGTTCATGATGCCCGTGCCCAACGGCCTCGCCCCCGAAATCGCAGTGCTCACCGAGCCCATGGCCGTCGGCCACCACGCCGTCAACCGCGCCGCGATCACCAAGAAGGACGCCGCCATCGTCATCGGATGCGGCCCTGTCGGCCTCGCCATCATCTGCGTCCTCAAGACCAGGGGCATCGAGACCATCGTCGCCTCCGACCTCTCCCCCGGACGCCGCGCCCTCGCCACCGCCTGCGGCGCCACCACCGTCGTCGATCCCGCCGCCGAGTCCCCCTACGACCCGCTTGACGACCGTGGCTACACCACCTCCATCGCCGCCAACGCTGCGGACGGCCTCAAAGCGATGAAGGGACTCCAGAAGCTCCCCGTCCCGTGGCCGTTGGTGATCCGCTGGCTCGACAAGCTCGGCGCCACCAAGCCCAAGCGGCCGATCGTCTTCGAGTGCGTCGGCGTCCCAGGCATCATCGACGGCATCATCACCGCCGCCCCCCTCAACACCCGCGTCGTCGTCGCCGGCGTCTGCATGGAACCCGACCAGTTCCGACCAGTCATGGCCATCAACAAGGAGACCGACCTCCGCTTCGTCGTCGGCTATGGCCCCCTCGAGTTCCGCGACACCCTGCACATGCTCGCCCACGGCAAGCTCGACGCCAGCCCCCTCATCACCGGCACCGTCGGCCTCGATGGCGTCGCCAACGCCTTCGACACCCTCGCCAACCCCGAACACCACGCGAAGGTGATCGTCGACCCACGAAGCACCATCACCGCGCCGTGAACCGAGGCCTTGGGCGAACGCCACCAGGCGGCCCGGCTACCGGCAGTGACGCATCTCGTCCTAGGGGCTGACGCCCAGGATTCGGTGGGCGAGAGTGACTCCCCGACCAATTCCGGGCCATCTGCCCCGCCGTTGAACGGGACATGATGACCTCCAAGGAGCCTCGGGCCATGATGCCGAGGATCCCCCGCCGAGCAAGCGGTGGACCGGCCGTCGCGGATCTTGACGACGATGGCGTCGATCAGTATCACCGGATACACCCGGTCCAACGGCCGGTTCTGCCAGGCGACTATGTCCTCCACGATGGCGTCGGTGATCCTTGAGATCGTGTCCCGGCTGATGTCGGTCCCGTAGATCTCGGCCAGATGGGCCTGGATGTCGCCGGTCGACATGCCCTTGGCGTAAAGCGAGATCAGCTGGGAGGACAGGCCGTCCAGGCGGCGCTGTCCCTTGGGCCGTCACCGGGTCGAAGGAGGCATTGCGATGCCGGGGGACCCGCAGATCGACCTTGCCGATATCCGTCGTCACCGTCTTGGGATAGGACCCGTTGCGGCTGTTCCCCGACCCGCGACCCTCCACCGCGTGGGGCTCAAGCCATGGCTAACGTCCACCTGCTTCCGAGCCACCCGCCGACTGACCTCGAAGTCCTTGTCGACGACTTCCTGAACTCGTGCCGGGCGCGAGCGCTCTCCCCGGCGACGATCTCTCGGGGGTACGGACACCAGCTTCATCGTGTCTTCCTGGCTTGGTGTGAGGCGAACGGCATAGCGGCCGTCCGCCAGCTCGACAGGCGCACCCTCGACCGGTTCACGGCATCGCTCTACGACAAGGAGGTTCGACCGGGCCGGACGCTCCGACCGTCTCGATCCACACCTACTCGCGCACGCTCGTGCAGTTCCTGAAGTGGTGCGCGCAAGAGGGCGAGACAGTCACGGGCAAGCCCCAGCTCCCAGCGCTTCTACGGCGCGTCGTTGACGTGTTGAGCAGGGAGGAGGTCGACGCCATGGAGGCCGCGGTCCCGTACGAGCGCGACAAGCTCATCCTCCGTCTGCTCGCCGATACGGGATGCGCGTGGGCGAGTTGTGCGGCCTGGAGCCGGCCGACGTCATTCGCGTCGAGCGCCGCACGTTCCTCAAGGTCCGGGGGAGGGGGGGTACTGATTCTAAGACATCCGACCGCACGGCTGACGGCGCCACGACGAGCGGCGCCGTCAGGCGGACATTCATCACGCGTCAGGCTTTCGCCTGGGCGCTTTCGCGGGCAGGGTTGGCCTGCTCTACAGCTTTGGGATCCTTCTCGCCCTGCTTGGCGCGGACGCCCTGCTCGACTCGGTCACCGACGGTCTTGTCGACGTTGCGCCAGTACTGGAAGGCGCGGACCAGCACCGGTTCGCTCACGCCGTTGAGGAGGTGGCCGACGATGTTGGCGACGAGGCGGTCACGTGCGGCGTCGTCGAGTACGTCGCGCACCATCGTGCCGGGCTGGCCCCAGTCGTCATCCTCGGCATGGAGATCCGTGGCAGTGCGCACCATGGCGCCGTCGACCTCCCAGCCGGCAAGCGTCTGCGGTACCCGGGCGGCGGGACCGCCGTAGGAGTTCGGCGCATACACCGGATCGCCGGGGTTCTCGTAGCGCATGGGACCGTCCTTGGCGTACGAGTGGCGCTCGGTGGCCTTCGGTCGGTTGACGGGGAGGTCCATGTAGTTGGGACCGATCCGGTAGCGGTGCGTGTCGGGGTACGAGAACAGGCGGCCGAGCAACATCTTGTCCGGGCTGGGACCGATGCCGGGAACGAGGTTGGACGGTTCGAACGCGGCCAACTCGATGTCGGTGTGGTAGTTCGCCGGGTTGCGGTTGAGTGTCAGGGTGCCGACGTCGATCAGCGGGTAATCGCCATGCGGCCACACCTTGGTGAGGTCGAACGGGTTGAAGCGGTACGTGCGCGCGTCCTCATAGGGCATGACCTGCACCTTCATCGACCATGTCGGGAACTCACCGGCCTCGATGTGCTCCCGCAGGTCCCGGATGTGGTAGTCGGTGTCGATCGAGGCCATCTGGTCACCCTCGTCCTGGGTGAAGAACTCGATCCCCTGGTTGGTCTTGAAGTGGTACTTCACCCAGAAC
>CAXMLU010000181.1:0-4893 GCA_964194255.1 uncultured bacterium | reverse complement strand
ACGGCGACAGGACCCGTCCCTGCGGGGAGTTTCAAGATAACTCGGCACCTTCTATCGGGAACATCCTGAGTGGGTCGGGCTTACTGAGCGGCGAGGGCGCGTAGCGCGGCCCGATCGGGTTTGCCGGCCGCGAGAGTAGGCAAGGAGCTGACGGTCACGACCCGCTCCGGTGTCTTGAAGCGAGCGATGCCCCGCTCGGCGAACCAGGCCCGGCAGGCGTCGAGTTCGAATGGTTCGCTGACCACTACGAACGCCGCCACCCGTTCACCCATGAGCGGATCGGGATAGCCGACCGCCACCGCCTGGCGGATGGCGGGATGGGCTTCGAGCACCGCTTCCACCTCGGCGGCGGCGATGTTCTCTCCGCCGCGGATGATGACGTCCTTCATGCGTCCTACGATGGTCAGCCAACCCTCTGCGTCCACGGTGGCAAGATCGCCGGTGCGGAACCAACCACGCGCGAACGCGGACCGGGTGTCGCCGGCATCGGCATAGCCGGCGAAGAGTTCGGGACCTCGCAGCCACAGTTCACCGGGAGCCCCGGACGTGCGCACAAGCCGTCCGGTGACCGGGTCACTGATCCGCAACTCCACCTCGCCGACCGGCCGGCCGTCGGTGGTGGCCGCCCGTTCGGGGTCGTCGTCAGGCCCGCTGGTGGTCACCGTCGGTGCCTCGGTCGAGCCGTAGGTTCGCTTGACCCGGCAGCCGAACCTCTGGGCGGCCATCTCGACGAAGCTGGGCGTGACGCCCGCGCCGCCGCTGGAGATGAGCCGCAGGCTGCTCACCACCGCGGGTGAAAATCCGGCTGTCCCGAGCAAACCGACGAAGAACGTCGGCGGACCGATCATGAACGTGATCCGCTCCCGTTCGATGATCGCCAGGGCTTCGGCCGGAGACCACTTGTCCATCAGCACGACCCGCATGGATGCAGCATGAGGTACGAGCACCCCGTTCAAGAGACCGGAGATGTGGGCGAGGGGAGCAGGCATCAAGATGGCGTCGGCGGCCGTGAGTCCGTGCACGCCCGCCATGAGGTGAGCTTTGTAGGCCAGGGCTCGGTGGGTGTGGAGCACGGCTTTGGGACGCCCCGTCGATCCCGACGTGAACAGCACGGCGGCCAGGTCGGCGGGGCGGGCCGCAGACGCGCGGACGGGCTGGCCCACCGGTAGGCCCCCCGGCCGCAACCGCAGAACCGAAAGAGCCGGCGGCGCGGTGCTGGCGCCACCGAGAATCAGCCGAGGTTGCAACCGTTCTATCATCGGGACCACGTCAGACGGGCCGGCGCCGTGGTGGATCGGGGCCGCCACCGCGCCCAGCCGCCAGCAAGCCCGGTAGAGAACGACGGCCTCGCGCCAGTTCGGCAATTGCCAGGCCACGACGTCTCGGTGGCGGACACCGAGGGCGCGCAGCCCGCCGGCGACTTCGGCCACGCGCTCGTCGAGGTCGTCTCCGCTCATCCGGGTCGCGGCATCGATCAGCCGGTCGGGTCCCGTGCCGGCCAACGGCAGGGCCTCGTCAAGGGCCGGTCCGCTCCACGGCCCGCCGGGACGACGGTAACGGGCCGCACCGGGAGCGGTCAACGTCGGGCGAAGGCTCATGCCGGACGCCGATGGTAGCGGCCGGTCTGAGCGCCCCAACCTGAGCTACCGTCCCCGGTCATGGACGCTGAGGAAGCCACGTGGGGGCTCGTCGATCCTGCCGTGTTACAACGCATCGTCGTCGTGTCGCCACATTTCGACGATGCCGCGTTGGGCGCCGCCCATCTGCTGACGACGTACCCGGGCAGCACGGTCATCACGGTTCTGGCCGGCTGGCCCCCGGCCTACCCGGACGAACCGACGTCGTGGGATGCGTGCGGTGGCTTCAAGGCCGGTGACGATGTCGTTGCTGCTCGCCGGGAGGAGGACCGGGCGGCCATGGCCTATCTCGACGCCACTCCGGTGTGGCTCGAGTTCCCTGACCATCAGTACCTGAGAAAGGAAGATCGGCCGACGCCGGACCAGGTGGCGCCCGCCCTCGAGGCGGCCATCGTCGAGGCGGCTCCGAGCGCGGTGTTCTTCCCGATGGGCCTGGCCAACCCCGATCACGTGCTCACCCACGACGCCGGCCTGAAGGTCCGAGGCGTGCTCATGGAGGGCGGCGGGCCCACGTGGTTCTGTTACGAGGATCACGGCTACAAGCACATCCCGGGCATGCTGGCATGGCGGGTGGCCAAGCTGTTCAAGAGCGGGACCTGGCCGACGCCCGCCATCGTGCCTATCGAGCCCGACATGCTGCGAAAGCGCGCCGCCATCGACCTGTACAAGAGCCAGCTGCCGCCTCTGCAGCGCGACCACGCCCTCGACGACCGGCTTGCCGCCAATGTTCCCGAACAGTTCTGGCGGCTGGCGCCACCACCGCGTGGTTGGGAGCGTCTCACCGACTCGGTGTAGCCCGACCCTTCCCCTAGTTGGAATCAGCGGCGAGGCCGGCGTTGGCGATCGCCTTCGCCACGGCCTTAGCCAGATCCGTGGTGGTCACGCCCATGAGGGAGTCGGGCTGATGAACGTCGGCACCTTCAAAAATGCCAGCGATACGGGCGTGGAGCGCACTCGGATCGTTGCTGTCGACACCGACGAGCGCTTCGGCGATGCGGTCCATCGTGTTGGGCGGCCCGACGTGCATGTCCCCAGCCATCATGGCGGCCACGATCGTCCCGTCCTCGCCGAGGGCCACGCCGGCCCGGCACAGCTTGCGGCCCTTCTCGTTGCCGAATCCGACCCGCGCGCCGGGCGCGGCGGCGGCGCGGAACCGCTCGGAGGAGACCCGCCGGATGTAGGCATCGCTTCCGATCTTGGCGGCCACGGAGTCGACACCAGCCAGTTCGCTGTCATCGAGGGGGCGCGGGTCGAGGGTGATTCCGGCGTCGGTGACCGCACCCACTAGCGCGTCCCGCCAATCGTCGTACGTGATGTCTCGTCCGGCGATCTCGCGGGCCGTGACCACGTACTCGCGCATGTCCTTGACGACCTTGTCCTTGAACTTGTCGTCGGGCACGCGCACGACCTGCAGATACAGATCGAGGTTGGGCGGCTTGATGTTCAGGAACCCTCCGACGGAGTCACACGCCACCACATCCTGCGCCGTGACCGCGCCGATCTTGCGGCCGTGCCAGCGCAAGTCGCTCGAACCCTCCAACTGGACCTCACCCAGCCCGATGCGATCGAGGGCGTCGAGAACGATGGGCTGGAAGCGGCGCAACTCGGTGTCGAGATCGTCATGGGCCTCGCCCTCGGCCGCCTTCGGAAGAAGCCACGACCAGGTCGTCGCGCACAACTTGTCGTAGAACGCCGTGCCGCCGCCGTAGATCGGACGGCGGATGACCTGGATACCCAGCCGGCGGCACGCCTCGAGGTCGAGCGTGCTGTCCACATCGTCGAACCAACCGACGTTGAGGTGCGTCGCGCCCCACACGCTCGTGGTCATCAGCGGGTGCCCCTCGCTGCGAACGAGTCGCGAGAAGACAGGCATCTGCGCGTTCGTCTGGAATGCATCCAGCGGACCAAGGTCGATGTATCGCCACGGGTCGCCCATCCCGTGACGATAACGCTTGGTCTAACCTCCCCGCCCGTGTCGCTGGAACCGTCCTCCGTGCTGCTCACCGATCGCGTGGCGTTGGTGACGGGTGCGGCCGCTGGTATCGGGGCGGCGACGGCCGTGGCGCTGGCGGCCTTCGGTGCCGACCTCGCGCTCTGCGACCGCGATGAAGTCAACCTGGCGGCGGTGGCCGAAGAGGTGAAAGGGCGGGGCCGACGTTGCGTCACCGGGATTCTTGACGTTCGCCAGCCGGACCCGGTCAGCGAGTTCTGCGCACGCGTGTCCGGGGAGCTCGGCCGGGTGGACATCCTGGTCAACAACGCCGGCGGCGGCTTTCACAGCGCCTTCGTCGACGTGAACCTCAAGGGCCAGGATTCGCTCATCCAGGAGAACTTCGGCAGTGTCACGCATCTGATCCGCTCCGTCCTGCCCTACATGCCAAGCGGCGGATCGATTGTCAACATCACCTCCATCGAGGCCCACCGCGCCGCGCCAGGGTTCGCGGTGTACTCGGCCATGAAAGCGGCCGTGGCCAGCCTCACGAAGACTCTGGCACTCGAGCTTGGCCCCCGAATGATCCGGGTCAACTGCATCGCCCCCGACGTGATCCCTACTCCCGGCATCGGCGACCCGCCGGTGCGGACCCCGCTGCCAAGGAAGGGGAATGTGGATGATGTGGCGGCCGCGGTGGTGTTCCTGGCCAGCGACCTTGCCGCGTTCGTCACCGGATCAACTCTCCACGTGGATGGCGGCAACCTGGCCGCCGGCGGATGGAAGCAGCAGGACGATGGGTGGTCGACGTGAAGCTCGGCGTAGCGTTGGGGCGGCTCAACCCCGCCTTCTTCGCGGAGGTGACCGTCGAAGCCGACCGGTTGGGATTTGAGTCGGTCTGGCTCCCCGAACACCTGGTGTTTCCGGTGTCGATGAGCAGATCCCCGTATCCGGGCGAAGAGCACCCTCCCGTCCCGCCGAACACGCCGGTCTTCGATGTCTTCGCCTATCTCTCCTACCTGGCCGGGTTGACGAGCCGGGTCAAGCTCGCCACCCACGTGTACAACCTGGCGTTGCGCCATCCGTTCGTGGCCGCCCGGGCCGTCCAGACTCTTGACGTGGTCTCCGGCGGCCGGGCGCTCGTTGGCATCGGCGCCGGTTGGTTGGAGAGCGAGTGGGAGGCGGCCGGCCTCGACTTCCACTCGCGCGGCCGCCGGTTGAACGAGGCGATCGGTGTATGCCGGCGGCTGTGGCAGGGGGGGGGGGTGGGGCATCACGGGGAGGTCTTCGACTTCCCTCCGGGGATGTTCGAGCCCAAGCCCTGTC
>CAXMLU010000180.1:0-5281 GCA_964194255.1 uncultured bacterium | reverse complement strand
AGGAGAAGAAGCACCGCATCGAGGACGCGGTTTCCACGGCCAAGGCGGCGGTGGAGGAGGGCGTGGTTCCTGGCGGCGGAGTGGCCCTCCTCCGGTCTCAGGCGGCCGTCCTTGACCGGGCCCAGAAGCTGGACGGCGACGAGGCCACCGGTGCTCGCATCGTGGCCCGGGCGGTGGAGGAGCCGTTGAAGCAGATCGCCGTCAATGCCGGCCTTGAGGGCGGCGTCGTGGTCGAGAAGGTGAAGGGCCTCGAGGGTGGATGGGGCCTCAACGCCGCAACCGGCGAGTATGAGGACCTCACCAAGAAGGTTCCGGATGCGGCCAAGGTGACGCGCTCTGCGCTGCAGAACGCGGCTTCCATCGCGGCGCTGTTCATTACCACCGAGGCGGTCATCGTGGACAAGCCGGAAGAGAAGTCGTCGGCCATGCCCGGCGGTGGCGGGATGGAAGACTTCTAAGCTTCTCGCCTCTTCAACTTCTTCAACATCGGGGAAAGGGCGCTCCTGCGGGGGCGTCCTTTCCGCGGCACAACGGCCGCCTCGTCGTCGCGGCGTCCCCCGATCGGAAGGCCTGGAACGTGGCGACCTGGGCGAAGTTCAGGGGTTGGATCGAATCGTGGCCCCCGTCGGTGTGCAATCGGACCTGGCCTCCGGCCGGAACGGCGACCGGAAATCCCGGAGACTGGCTTCGGCCGAGGTCGTCGCGAACCTGTCCGCCGCCTGGGAAGCCGACCACGGTGTCCGCACCCCGGCCGGAGAGCACGACCACCTGGACGGTGCCGCTGGCGCGCCCAAGGCCCGCCCCCGGATAGAAATGGCCAAGGATCTGATTTGTGCTGGCGCCGGCCCGAGACATCCAATAGGCGCCGTCCTGGGCCATGCCGACGCCGGGTCCCCACCCTTTCCCGTTCCGCACCACGACGGGTACTGGCCCGCTGGCATAAGCCGGGACCGGAGCCAGGGCGCCGAGAAGCGCGAGGCATCCGGCGACGATGGTTCGGACATTCATAACAATTCCCGGTGAGGTCGGCGTTTACCTTCCGGCTCGAACCGACGATACTGATGCCGGTGACGGAGTCTCGGGTCCGCCGCCCCGGCCCCGGCCGGGGAGGAAGCGCACGCTTCTTCGCGGCTCTCGGCGCCACCGCGGTAGTGGCGGCCTCATGCGGGAATGGGGCATACCGCTACGTTGCCCGGACCCATCCGACGCTCCAATACACGGTGACCATCCCCAACCGGCCCGCTGTGCACCTCAGCGTCAAGACCGGGACCACCTACTTCAAGGTGCCGTCGTCGTGGCATATCTTCACGCACACCGACTATCTAGTGCATGCCGGTGTGCCCAGCCTGCCGCCCGATAAGCAGTTCGACACCGCCCACAAGTACTACTTCGTGCCGTTCGATGGGAGCAATCGGCCCAATCTGAACAATGTCGACAAGCAGCTCGGCGCGCAGCCATCCGGTCTGGCGGAGACGGTTGTGCTGGACGACACGCAGCGAGACCACTTCGCGCTGAGCACCATCAGGAATTTCGCCGTCAAGTACGACCAGGCCCTGAGCGACGCCCAAACCAACGGAACGAATCCGTCGGTGCATATCGTCTCCCAGAATCAGGAGCTGACCCGGCCCGGTGGCCTCCATGGCAGCGAGATCGTCTACTCGGTCCAGCAGCCGGACGGGAGCTCGCAGACCATCGATCAGGTGGCGATGGTTGACAGTGCCACGCGGGTGCTCTACGTCTTCACTATCGGCTGCGAGGCCCACTGCTACACCGACAACATCTCGACCATCCAGGCCATCATCCGGTCGTGGACGGTGAAGGAGGGGTCATGACCGCCGACAACGACATCGACGCCGAGGCCGAGATGTGGCCGAACAGCGCACCGGTGCCCGTACCTGGGGTGTACCGGAGCCGGCCTCGTGAGGACGAACTGCCGACCCGCCGGACGCTCGGGCTGTGGGATCGGGGCAAGCTGCTGTTCCTCCTGGCCGCCCTATGGGGCATCCTGGTGTGGGCGAGCGTGGGCTCCAACCCGATCCTGCCTGTCTCGCAGGCCATCCGGCAGGAAGCCCATTCCGGCCTCTGGTTGATCATCCTGTTCGGTATCGAGCTAGTGCGTCAGCTGCACTTTCTCGTCAGCGAACACATTCCCGGCTACCACCGCTTCTGGACCAAGCGCTTCTTCGGCGGCCTCGAGCGGCGCACAAACCGCATTGGGGACTACACCCGATACCGGATGGGTCGCGTCATCCGGCTGGTGCTCCTGGTGGTCGTTCTCGGTCTGGTGTTGAGCAAGCTGCTCCACCGGCCGTTCTTGAAGGCTTACTTCGAGTTGCCGGCTCGGCTGATCCGCGGTCTGCCGATGTTCTTCCAGTTCAGCTTGCTGTTCTTTGTCATCATCATCCAGTTCGTCGGCCTCGCCTGGTACGCCGGGCGCCAAGGCATCGAGGTGTACTTCCCTGACGACATCAAGACCCGATTCACCGACGTGTGGGGGCAGGACGCCGTCCTCGAGCGGGTGCGCGAGAACATCATTTTCCTGGAAGACCCGGAGTCGATTGAGGCCAAGGGAGGCCACGTGCCTTCGGGCATCCTGCTGTGGGGCCCGCCGGGCACCGGCAAGACGCTGATGGCCGAGGCGGTGGCCGGCGAAACCGGCAAGCCCTACGTGTTCGTCGACCCCGGTGGCCTCACCGCGTTCGGTTTCGGAGCGTTGGCCGTGAAGGGCGTTTTCCGAAAGCTGCGCAAGCTGGCCGTGCGGTACGGCGGGGTGATTGTGTTCTTCGACGAAGCGGACTCCCTCGGGAACCGCGGCGCGTTGAACCCCGGGCCGCTCGGCGGAACGTCCGGCGCGTCACCCTGGTCCGATACCCCCGCCTGCCACGGACTGTCCTATCTGAGTCCGGCCACGGTCCAGCGAATGCGGCTGGACGAAGTGTCGTCGGAGATGGAGCCCGGAGCGCCCGGCCGGCGAAGGGACGGCTTCTTCATGATGGGCGGGACGGGCGGTGGCGGCATGCTGCAGGCCCTCCTGACGGAGATCTCTGGCCTGCGCAAACCGCGAGGGTTCTTCAACCGGGTGGTGCGCCGCTCGCTGGGTATGCGTCCCAAGCCTCCGCCCAAATACCGCATCCTCGTGATGATGGCCACGAACATGCCCCAAGCCCTGGATGAAGCGCTCCTGCGGCCCGGTCGGATCGACCGGATCTACAAGGTCGGCTATCCGTCGAAGCAGGGACGGATCAAGACGTACGAGGGCTACCTCAACAAGGTCAAGCACGACTTGACCCCCGAGCAGATCGACAAGCTGGCGACCATGACGCCATATGCGACGGGAGCGACGATCAAGGATCTCGTTAACGAAGCGCTCATCTACGCCATCAGGAACGACCGTGACACCATCTCCTGGAGGGACATGGTGAACGCCAAGCACCTGAAGGATCTTGGTCCCCCGGAGGATGTCGAGTACATCGAGCGGGAGCGCCACGCGGTGGCCGTCCACGAGGCCTGCCACGCGGTGGTGGCCTACCGCGTGCGCCACCACCTCGCGATCGACCTGGCCACCATCGAGAAGGGGGGCGCCTATCTCGGCATGGTGGCGTCCATCCAACCCGAAGACCAGTTCACGTCCTGGCGATCCGAGCACGAGGCCGACATCATGGTCAGTCTCGCCTCGTTGGCAGGGGAGCGGGCCTTCTTCGATGGGGACAACTCCAGCGGCGTCTCGGGAGACCTGGAGAGTGCAACCAGGCTGGCCACCCTCATGGAGGGCTATTGGGGTATGGGCAGCACGGTGACCTCTCATGGCGTGACCCACAAGGTCGGGATCGGCGGTGGAGGCAAGCCGGGCAGCAAGAAAGACGACGATGAGACCGCACTGCTCGAATCGAGTCTGGGGGGCCGGATCGAGCACAACCTGTCCGACCTGCTCCGACAGACCAACGAGCTGATCGCCGAAAACCGCGCCGCCATTCTGGCCGTGGCTCATGCCCTGGAGACGAACAAGACGCTCTCCGGTGACGACGTCATCGCCGTCATCGACGGTCGTGAGGGCCCGCTCGTGGACGGCCGCCCCTACCACCAAGACGAGTTCCTGCGGTTGGCCGAGGATTATCACGCTCGGGTGGTCGAAGCCCACAAGCGCAAGGCCAAGGTCGAGGTGCCGCTGCCCGTGTTCACGGCCTCATTCACGCCTGATGCTCCGGACAGCAACGGCAATGGACATCGTGATGATGACCCTCCCGCCGCGGAACCAGAACTGCCCGAGATGCTGGTGTGGGGAGCGCCGTCGCCGGCCACCCCGGAAGTACCACCACCAGTCGTAGACTGAAGCGATGATCGAGCCGCTCTTGCCTGCGTCCGGATGGGGCGTCCTCCACCTGTTTTGCAAGCCAACCAAGACGGTCGACGTCGAGGCGGTGACGGCCGCGGTGAAGTCGGCCCAGGCGGCCGACGTCCAGGTCGTCTCCGTGGCCATGTTGGGACACAAGGCGGATCTGGCCGTCATGGCCGTCGGCGCCGACCTGTGGCGGCTGCGAGCCCTGCAGACCGCTCTGCAGGCGGCCGGGCTGGACGCGGTGGATTCCTACGTCTCCTTGACCGAGATTTCTGAGTACGCCAAGGGCATGCCCGCCGAGCTCCTCGACGCCCGGCTCCATCCCCAGCTACCGCCGGCCGGCAAGCCGGCGTTCTGCTTCTATCCGATGTCGAAGCGCCGCCACGCCGGTCAGAACTGGTATGCGCTGCCCTACGAGGAGCGTTTGGAGCTGATGCATGGCCACGGCAAGACGGGACGAACCTTCGCCGGGCGGATTCTGCAGCTGATCACCGGTTCCGCCGGGGTGGACGACTGGGAGTGGGGCGTCACCCTTTTTGGTGAGCGGCCCGACGACCTCAAAGAAGTCGTCTACACCATGCGATTCGACGAGGCCTCCGCGCAGTACGCCGAGTTCGGAACCTTCTACACGGGCATGGTGGCGAGTATCGAGGACGTACTGGCCCAGGTTGTTCCGGGCTGAACCGCGGAGCTATCCGTCCGCCTCGACATTGCCCCCCAGATAGGCGTTTCGAACGGATTCATCGTCGAGCAGGGCCTCGGCGGAGGCGGCCTTGACCACGCGGCCGGTTTCCATCACGTAGCCGCGATCGGCACGCTTCAAAGCCTGGGCCGCATTCTGCTCGACGAGCAGAATGGTCATCCCCTCCTGGCTGATCTCTGTGATGATGCTGAAAATCTGGGCGACCAGGATGGGGGCCAGGCCCATCGACGGCTCGTCGAGGA